>CAZFKF010000018.1:0-15110 GCA_964518805.1 uncultured Planctomycetaceae bacterium
CCTTCCGGTCTCGGCGATAGAACTCGATGCGTGCGTGATCGGCTCGCCGATGGTTGGCCCGCGCGCTGAACCAGGGGAGTCCCCACCGCCTGCCCGCAAAACGTAAGCCGCGGTAGGCCCCGAACGCGAGCACGACGGCCACCAGCACGAGTCCCACATTCTGCCAGAACAACCCAACCCCGCTGGCGGTCCACCAGCGATGGAGCCCGAGCGCCTCGATCGCGCTCCGTCCCAGGTTGCGCCACCAATCGGGATCGGTCAACTTGCGCAGGGCGAGTTGCAGGCCCTTGGCGATGGGCTGGTAGATCGAATCGCGCTGCCGCGGGCGATCCATTTCCATCACGTAGTTCGTCCAGGCGAAGTTCAGCCGGTCGAAAAGCCCCCCGACCCGCGAAAGAAGCGAGAGGGCTGAATTGGCGTCCTGCGACTCGGGTGTGGCATCCAACCGCAGCCAGCCGCCGGTCAACCAGTGCCACGACGGCCGCTCGCGGAGCACCTCGTCGGGAATGCTCGTGGGAGGAAGGTATGCCTCGACCCACGAGTGAGCGTCGCGTTGTCGCACCAGGAAATAGTCGCCCACCCGGTTCAACTCGGTGGCGCGGAAGCCGATCACGACCCGCGCCGGGATGCCTTGACTGCGGAGCATCAGGCACAGCGCCGTGGCGAAGTACTCGCAGTGCCCCTGCGGATGCCTGGAGACGAAGTCCTCGATGGGATCCAGCGAAGGATCGCGAACTTGGCCTTGGAGGCTGTAGGAGAAACGGCCCGAATCGCGCAGTCGCCGCTCCAGCAGCACGGCGCGCGCGTGGCGATCCGTGGCGGCGAGATCGCTTTCGGAAAGCCATTGCCGCGCCAGGGAGATTAATCCAGGCACCGTCGTCTGGCCGTTCTCCGAGGGCATCTGGAGCAACCGAGCGGCGTCGACCGTCTGATCGCTCGGCGCAAGGGGAACCTGCTCCCTGTTGAGAAACGCATTCGTTCCCAACTCGTAGACGAAGCGCTCGTGGCACAGCTCGTTCCGGCGGACCAGGCGCTGAGCGAAAGGAAAATAGGCGATCCGCGAGTCCGACTGGAGGAACGTGAAGGGCCACACGCAGAACAGCTCATTGCGGTCCAGCGGTTCCAGGTGGATCTCCTGACGCACGGTGGCGCTGCGGATCGTCTGGTCGGCCGGAACCCAGGAAAAACTCCGCATCTGAGAGACGTCGGACGGCGGTCGCCATTCTCCGCGGCGATACTCCGTCAGCACCGCCCCGCGAAGATACATCCCGTTGGACGTCTCATACGGCGCACCGGTGGCGTTGTCCCACAGTCTGACGCGCATCACCTCCTGCGGGTTCTGGAGGAGCCTGCCCAGCTCGCCGAGGCGCATGCGGCCGGAGAATCCGACCGTTGCTCGGGCCATGCCTCCCAGCCCTCGCCACGCGCCGCTGCCCACGCGCGGCACGGCCAGGAAGACCACGACGCCCACGGTGAGAGCGGCTAGCCCAATCCTCAGCAGTCGTACGAAGAACTCCCGTCCCAGAGGCACTCGGCCGGCGGAATCGCTCCAGAACACCGGCTTCGCGGCAGCCAAGGGCCAGCGAAGCGACGTCCCGGCGGAACTGGCCGGTCCTTCCGGCTCTCGCGAGCGATGGCGGCTCCATTCGCTGTAGAGAAACAACAGAGCCATCGCTCCCAACGCCGTGAAGAGATAGGCCACCAGGAGCGCTCCAAACAGCAGCTCCTGGGTCAGCAGCGCCGCGACGACCACCTGAAGCACGCTCAGCCGCATCACCTGCCAATAGACCGACGTGTCCTTGCCGCGGAAGAGTTGGATGACCTGCAGTAGGACCACGAAGTTGGCGACCGCCGAGATCAGGGCAATTCGTCCCAGAAGGAAGGCGCCGGGAAGACACAACGCCAGGGCGCCCAAGGCTGCAAGGTCCGAGGCACGTTTGCTTAGGCGAAACCAGCCCTTGAGATCGGTAATCCAAAGCGACACGATCGCCGCAACGACCATGGCCAACGGCATGAACGTGCTGCGTTGGCCCATGCCCAACAACATCGCGGCCAGGCAGGCCAGCGCCGCCATGTTGATCTGCAATAGTCGTTCTACGTACACGTTCAGCAACTCCGAAAGGCGGCCCGATGGCGATCGATCTACACTCCTTTTCGGCACCAGGCGACGAGGGATTCCATCAGACCGCTGCTAATCCCCGAGTTCAAAATAGTCGTTCAAGTTCGTTTCGGCCGTGTTCACCACGCGAATTCGCGGGGGGGACGGGCGCCGCTGCGCGCCGGCCTCGACCGTCGCCAGGCGCTGCGCCGCGGCAAGGTCGATCGCCCGCGTCGTCACCAACACGATTTCGGTACCCGGCTCCACGGCCGACATCGCCCGGCGCAGCAACCCTGGCAGGAGATCCTCGGTAAAAGCCTCGACCTCGGCCAACTGCTCCATGACACTTTGCATCAGCAAGGCGGACGCCGGCCCACGGATCTCCTCGCCCGCCTTGGGGCCGGAACTCACGTAGAGCGTCGAGCCCCCGCGCCGACAGACGTCGGCGACCACGGTCGCGGCGAAGCTGACCGCCAGCTCGACGTTCTCCTGGTCGGCTGGCGTCGGATTCGCTGGCTGCCAGACATTCAACAGCACCGCCAAATCGCGGTTGCGATGCTGCTCGAACTGGCGAACCACCAGCGACCCATGCCGCGCGGAGCTTCGCCAATGGATGTGCCGCAGCGAATCGCCGGTCCGCCAGGGACGCACGCCGTAGAAGTCGCCCGACACCCTGCCGTACCGGTGCTCGCGGCGATGCGCCCCTTCAAACCACTCGCGATGGCGCGTCATCCAGTGCTGCGTCAATTGTCCGAGACGCGGATAGACCACCAACACGTCCGGATTGCCGATTCGGATCGTACGGCGCAAAAGGCCGAAAGGGAACCGCGTCGACACCGTTGGCACGGCGAACTGGTAACGCCCGCGGCGCGGGATGCGTCCGCGGTACGTGCGCTGGCGCGTTTGCCGAGCCGGAACGTACGAGAAGAAGGCGGCGGGACGAAGGATCTCGCCGCGGCGGCCGTCGCCAACGCGCCGGATCTCTTCTTCAACGGTCACGGCCCAGCTTCCCAGACGTTTGCGCGAGTTTGCCAATTCGACCTTCACCACCAACAGATCACCGGCGCACACCCCGTGCGGGAGGTGACGTTCAACTTGCAGCCCGCGAAGCGTCTTCGACACCAGGCGGTAGCTCAGCCAGATCGGCCCGACGAGCATTCCCCCCAACAGCATCAGCAGGTTGACGTCGCCGAGCATCGCCCCGGCAAACACGAACGCGGTCAGCACGAAGTAATAGAGCCCTTCTCGGCAAATGATGGTCCGAGATCGCTGGGCAAAAACGGCCAGCGGCCCGCGCATGGGTGCGCCCAAGCGGCGCGCAAGCCGAAGCCACGGAGGAAGGACCTTCGATGGCCGTCCGACCGGCGGAGATTCCCCTTTCTCGCGAGAGGCGGCTGCCTGAGGCATCTCAGTTGGATCTCCGTCTAGCTCGGAACCGGCACATCCTCCACCAGCCTTTCGATCAGGGCCTCGACGGCCTGGCGCTGGCCGCCGTGGAGATATCCCTTGGGGATCACGCGGTGCGACAGCACGGCGACGGCCAGTCGCTTGGCGTCGTCGGGCACGACGAAATCGCGTCCTTCGGCCAGAGCCCATGCCTGCGAGGCGCGATACAGCGCCAGCCCGCCGCGAATGCTGACCCCCACGTGGAGTTCCTCGCTGTGACGCGTCGCCTCGACGATGTCGAGAATGTAGTCGACCACGGCCGGATCCACACGGACCGTCCGCACCGCGTCCTGCAGTTCGAGGATTTGTGGACCGGTGAGCACCGGCTTAAGCCCATCGACGGGTTCTCCGCCGCGGTGGCTGGAGAGGATCTCCCGTTGGCAACCGCGATCGGGATATCCGACCGAGACTCGCAACAGGAAGCGATCCAGTTGGCTTTCGGGCAGAGGATAGGTCCCCTCGAACTCCAAAGGGTTCTGCGTAGCGATCACCAGAAACGGACGCGGGAGGTTGTACGTTTGCCCGTCGATCGAGACCTGCCCCTCGCTCATGGCTTCGAGCAGGGCGCTTTGCGTGCGGGGCGTCGTGCGATTGATCTCATCGGCCAACACCACATTGGCGAAGATCGGCCCGCGGCTGAAGACGAACTCCTGGCGTTTCGCGTCCAGGATACTGCTACCCGTGATGTCGGCTGGCAACAGATCGGGAGTGAACTGGATGCGGTGAAAGTCGCCCGACACGCTCCTCGCCAGGGCCTTGCCCACCAGCGTCTTGCCAACCCCAGGCACATCCTCCAGGAGCACGTGCTCGCCAGCCAAGATCGCGACGACGCACAGACGCACGACGTCGGGTTTGCCCAGCACGACCTGGGCCATGTTCGCCTCGAGCTGGCAAATTAGGGGGGCACTCGGTACCACGATCGCGTCCTCCGGGCCAAAACCCTATCTTAGCTGGAGGATCGGGGATCGGTCCAGGACCTGGGATTGGGGGTATTGGGTCGTGATCCCCAGGTTCGACGATTCGCGAGTCTGCACGAGGCGCCCCGAGCGAGTTCGTCCAACATCAAAGCCCCAGGAACTTGAGACCTCGGTCCACCCCGCCCACGCGTGCGAAATTCGCGGCGCGCAGCTATTCCATATCGTCGAACCGGCGTCCGACGACGAAGGCGATGGCGATCCGATAGGCCCCTAGAAAGAGGATTGCCCCCCCGACAGACGCGAGGAGGCCGACAGGGCTAATGGGATTGAAGTTCTGGCGAGCCAACAGAAGGGAGATGGCGAGCGGGCCGACAACGCTCCCCAGGATCCCGATCATCAGCGTGCCCAAGGGGCCCGCCGGTTCGCGACCCGGGACCAGCAGTTTGGCCAGAAGTCCCGAGACGATTCCAAACCCAAGCCAAATCAAGGCCACGTTGGCCCAGTGCTGCGCGGCGGGCGACAATTCGAGTTCGGACACGTTCCGACTCCATGGACTCGCCCCGGCTGCCGACGCCAAAGTCGTTTCCCGTAGAAGGACCGAATCGACTTTGGCGCCAGCAACACGAAGCGTCGTCCCCCCAAGACGTTATCACTTGTAGGCTTGGGAAATAGGCCGGCAGGACGCCGACGGGCTACCGTCGCGGCGTGCCCTGCTCTGCGCGGGCCTCGCGCAATGCCGCAGCCTCGCGTTCCAGCTTGAACTCTGGGCCCGGCGCGTAGTACTGGACGTCGTCCGACATGTAATACGGGCTGGGAAGCGTTTGCCCGCCGACATCGACTTGGCAACCGGTGACGCCCGCAACGGCCAACAGTCCCAGACCAACCACCATCCAACGCAGCGGGCGATTGCTCTTCCGCGAGTCGCTCATCCGCCACCTCCGGCTTCAGGATCTCAAGGGTGCCCGCCGTGTGCCGACAGCATCTCGGTCCCTCCGAGACTTCAAGGCACTACAACCGGCAAAATCGTCACGCTCGTTATCGTCCGCACGGACCTGAAGACTTTAGCAACTCGGGACAATTGCCTGCCCACTGGAAGGAATAGAAAGGCTGGGAAGGTTGGGGGGTGTGCGCGACTCGCGTCGAGCGAATTCACCTCGCTAGACACCATACAAACGGGGAGTCGCCAAATGAAGGACGCCACGCACGATCGATCCAGCCGGCACCATGTTCTGGTGCTGAACGCTCGACGCGCAGCGGCCGGAGCGTGCTCGCGGGGCCCACTTCGAGGCTGGCCATTCAATTGTGCGTCGCCTGCCTTGGAATCCATGCTTTCCAAGGCGTAATATCGTAGTAGGGAACTCCGGGCGCCTGGCGCCGCCGCGCCCCATTCCGATCTGGGACCCTTGCGTTGTCAAAGGAGCTGCTGCATGGCCCTGCCTCGACCTGATAGCCGCCATCGGGCCTGGCCTCGCGCGGGAATCGCCTGCCTGCTCTTGGCGAGCATCGCCTGGGGGCTGGTGACGCCGCGTCCGGCTTGCGCCCAAACGGAAGGAGTCCCCACCCAGTCCTATCATTGGGCGATCGTCAATTTGTTCTACGACGGGGACTACAAGAACGCCCTATCGAGATTCCAATCCGAATGGCGCAGCGCTGTCAAGGCCGGGCAACTGCGGTGGATCGACTCGATCTGCTACTCGACCATGATGGGAGAATGCTACTACCATATGGGCGATCTGCCGCAAGCCCTGGAAAACTACACGGCGGCGGTGAATCTGTTCTTGAACTATCCGGACTGGATGATCCGCGTGCGTTTCAGCGGAATCCAGGTGGCCCGGGCCTCCCCGCAGACTCCCTGGGGCGCGAGTACCCGGGGTTCGCAACTGGGGCACTATCCCACGCGCACGCCGATGCTTCAAGGCTCGGTGGACACGTCGATGCGGTACAAGGACGGCGGCATGGTGCAGCAGCCGATGATGTACCCGGTGGAAGTTCACGAGATCGTGCGCTGCACGGTGCTGGCCATTCGCCGGCGCGCGGAATTGTTGGGCCCCTTGTCGAAATACGACGCTTTGAACCGGAAGGTCCTGACCGCTGTGCAGCAGCCGATCACGCAGCGCAACCACTGGTCGCAGGCCTATGCGGACGCGGAATTGGGCGTGGCCTTGCTGGCCAACGGCCGCGATGCCCAGGCAGCGACGGCACTCACGCGGGCCGCCGTCGCGCAGGGGCAATTCGACCATCACCTGACGGCGACCGTACTCTTGGAACTGGGCAAGCTCTCGTTGCGACAAGGCAATAACCCGGTGGCCGCCAAGGCGTTTCTCGAGGCCACGTATGCCGCGTTCCACAGCGAGGATCTGGGCGTGATGGAGGAGGCGTTTCGCTACGCCTCGCTGGCCTACTTGCTGGCGAACAAGAAGGGCGTGTTTCCGCCGCTTGTGCTGGCCACGCCCTGGGCCCAAACCAAGAACTGGCGCCAACTGCGCGCGTCGCTGCTTCTTTCATCCGCCGAGGGGACGCTCTCGGCCGGACAGACGCCGCAAGGCGTGGCCCTGCTCGATGAGGCGACGAAGACGATCGCCAACCGGACGATGGCTGCCGGATGGATTGGCGCACGGCTCCACTACCTCCGCTCGGTGGCCCAATTCCAAGCCAGACGCGTCGACCTCGGCGAGCAGTCCCTAGCCGAGGCCCTGAAATACATGCAGGCGGGTTCCCACTGGCTCTTCCACATCGCCCAAGTCGATGGCGCGGTCATGTCCAATGCGCTGACGTCGCGGAACGCGGTCGACCTCTATCAGGATGTCCTCCGGGAACCGCAGCCGGCCGATTGGGCGTGGGATCCCTTGGAATGCCTGGCCGTCCTCGTGTCGCCGCACCCCGAGGCCATGGAACGCTGGTTCCTTTCGACGCTCCAGCGCGCCGACAGGGATGCCGCTCTTGCCACGGCGCTCGAGGTCTCGGATCGGGCCAGACGGCACCGCTTCTTCTGCACCTTGGCACTCGGCGGACGGCTGCATGCCCTGCGCTGGGTGCTGGAGGCCCCGGCGGATGCGCTCGACAAGAAGGCCCTTGCCCAGCGTCAGGACTTGCTGGCCGATTTCCCGGCGTACCAGACGCTCCAGCAGCAAGTCAAGCAGGTCCAACAGCGGCTGGAGAAGATGGCCCTCGCGCCCCAAGACGCGGAAATCGCCCGACAACAA
Source organism: uncultured Planctomycetaceae bacterium (assembly GCA_964518805.1). Taxonomy (GTDB): domain Bacteria; phylum Planctomycetota; class Planctomycetia; order Pirellulales; family Thermoguttaceae; genus CALFBP01. Next base: position 7,665 of record CAZFKF010000018.1, read on the forward strand.
AGCGGCCTTTTCGCCGACCTCGGAAAGCTCAGTCTGCAACAGGAGGCGATCCTTCGCGAGATGGCCGTGCGTCGCGTGTCGGCGGACCTGCTCTTCCCGCCGTTGCGCCCGACCGAGGAACTGCAGAAGGCAATTCCGACCGGGACGGCGATTCTGGCTTTCTTCGCCGCAGGCAACCGACTGCACGGGTTCCTGGTGAATCGAGAGAAGAGTACCGTCTGGGTGGTAAAACGCGCACCGCTTCTCGACAAGGGAGTCTCGACCTTGTTGCGGGAAATGGGCAATCTCCAGGGAAACTCCCAGATCACGCTCAAGGATCTGGCCGAACCCCAATGGCGTCAAACGGCCCGGGACGTCTTGGGAATCCTGCTCGAAGGATCGCAAGCCGACTTGACCAAGAAGTTCCCCGAACTGGTGATCGTGCCGGAAGGCATTCTCTGGTACTTGCCCTTCGAGGCCCTCCAGGTGAACGTCAACGACCGGCTTCAACCGCTTCTGGCGCGGTTCCGCATCCGCTACGCCCCCACGCTTTCGCTGGCCGTGCCCGACGGTCGTACCCGCCGCTTGCTTCCCAAGACCGCGTTGGCCCTCGGCCGGCTCTATCCGCGCGAGGGAGAGGCAGGGATTGAGGCGTCGTACAAGGAGATCATGCGGGCGGTGCCTGAGGCGGCCGTCTTCCGATCGCCGCCGTTGCCGGCGAGCTCCGCCCTGCTGAAGACGCAAATGGGGCAGTTGATCGTGCTGGACGACCTCGTGCCGCCCGACCGCGGCCCATACTCGTGGGCCCCCATTCAGATCGACCGGGGTAAGCCGGGCAACACGCTTCGCGATTGGCTGTCGTTGCCGCGGGGCGGACCCGACGTGGTCGTCCTGCCGGGTTTCCGCACTCCCGCCGAAAACGCCATGAAAAACGCCTCCCGCGCTGCGGCAGGGGCCGACGTCTTTCTTTCCGTGTGCGGGCTGATGTCCGCCGGGGCCCGCACGATTCTGCTCAGCCGCTGGCGAAGCGGCGGGCAATCGAGCGTTGACCTGGTGCGGGAATTCACCCAGGAACTGCCTCGCACCGCACCGGCCGACGCATGGCAGCGGGCCGTGATGGTCGTGGCCGAAACGCCGCTGGATCTCGATGCCGAGCCGCGAATCAAGAAATCGATCGGCGATGAACCGCCCAAGGTCAATCATCCGTTCTTCTGTGCGGGCTATGTCCTGGTCGATTCCGGAGTGAGCACGGGGCCAGGCGATGCCGACGAGCCGAAGCCGCCCGACGGAAAGATGCCCAAGAAGGGCGAGGCCAAGCCCGCGAACGGCGAGGGGGCCAAGAAGGCCGACGGCGATCGGACCGACAAGATGGACCTTGGCGACTCCAACCGTCCCGCAGAGGCCAAGCAGCCAGCCAAACCGCCCGAGGCCGGTGAGCCCGGCCAGCCCAATCCCGATGTCAACGCCCCCAAGCCCCCACCGGGCAAGGGTCGCGGCAAAGGTTCGGTCAAGCGGGGCAAAGCCTCGTAGCGGCCGGCGGAAGTCGCTATACTGAGGGGCTGGCGATGCAACCGCGCGCCGCCTGCATCCCTGATATCATTCACGGAGTGATGCCGATGTCCCGTAGGAATCCCTTTGGCGTATTGGCCCTGGCGATCAGTCTTGGCGTTCTCAGTGGAATCGCCCAGGCAGGCAACGAAGGGCAGGAGGACCTGGACAAGGCGACGAAGGCCAACATCAACGCCAAGACCCTCAGTGATTTGGCCGAGGTGATCCGCCTTTGCGAAGGGGCCCTGGCCAAGGGCCTCGACGAAGAGAATACCAGCATCGCCAAAAGTCTTCTGGCATCGGCGCTCTGCCAGCGGGGAAACGACGTCAGCAAGACGATTTTCGATAGCATCCCCCCCGATCCGCGTTGGGCCGAATATCGTCGCGTGGCTCTGGAGGATTTGGAAAAGGCAGTCAAACTGGAGCCGGAACTGCACAAGGCCTACTACAACATCGCCCGCCTGAATTTGCTGCCGGACGGCGACGCCAAACGCGCGGCTCAGGCCCTCGATCTGGCCATCCGGTACGCCAAGGCGGACCCCGTGCTTCAAGCGCAGGCTTTCGTCCTGCGCTCCGAGATCCAGAAGGACTCCCAGAAGAGACTGGCCGATTTGAGCGAAGCCGTGCGCGTTGCGCCTGACGACGTGGCTGTCTTGCGGGCCCGCGGCGCCGCCTATTCGCAGCTCGACAAGTTGACCGAAGCCTTGGCCGATTTCGATGCGGCGTTGAGGCTCGACCCCAAGCACGTTCCCACCATGGAGGCCAAATCGCTTCTGTTGGCGAAGATGAAGAAGTTCGACGAAGCCTTTGCCGTCCTCGAACAGGTGCGGAAACTCGACCCCAAGTCGGCATCGCCGTTGGCCTATCGGGCCCAGGTGAACGCCATGAAGCCCGATCTGGCTGCCGCCCTCAAGGATCTGAACGAGGCCCTGCGTTTGGAGCCGAATAGCGTGAAGTCGCTGCTCCTGCGGGCAGCCGTTCATCGGGAGTTGAAAGAGAACGACCTTGCCCGGGCCGACGTCGAGAAGGCCCTGACGCTTCGCCCAAACCTCGATACGGCAGTGCAGTTTCTGGCCTCGCTGCTGGCCGGCGAAGGCAAATTCCGCGAGGCCATTGCCCAGGTCGAGGAACTCGTGAAGGCCGATCCGGACGACGCGGAGGCCCAGCTTCAACTGGCTCTCCTCTATACGGGCGACCAGAAGTACGACAAGGCGGTCCAGATTTACAGCAACTTGATCGCCAAAGACGCCTCGAACTGGATGGCACTTTACGGCCGCGCTGACACGCTGCTAAGCCTGGGCAAGCACGCCGAGGCCGTGGCGGATTACGAGAAAGCATTCAAAGTGCAGCCGAACGACTCCCGCCTGCTGAACAACTACTCGTGGGTCCTTTCCACGTCGCCGTTCGACAAGGTGCGCAACGGCAAGCGAGCCCTGGAACTGGCCAAGGAGGCTTGCCGCCTGACCGACTACAAGCAGGCGCACATCCTCAGCACCCTCGCCGCCGCTTACGCCGAGTTGGGCGATTTCCAAAACGCGATCGAGTGGTCCAAGAAGGCCGTGGCCCTGGGCAAAGACGATCAGAAGGAAGCGCTTGCCAAGGAACTGGAGTCGTACCAGGCGGGCAAGCCGGTGCGGGAACTGAAAACCCCCGAGACGGCCGAGAAGCCCGCGGCGAAAAAGCCGGACAAGGCGAAGCCGGCCGCGCCCGAGAAGGCCAAGCCGTTGGCCCCCGAAAAGCCCAAGGTTCCCGAGAAGAAAGCCACCGATACACCCAAGGCTGCGCCAAAACCGCCGGCCTCGAAGTAGTGTCTGAGCAACGTTGATTTCGACGCAGCCCGTTGGGGCTCAAGAGGAGTTTTGTTTCATGTTGGGAATGCACCTGGGACTGGACGACTACTTGGCGCGTTTGAAGACCGAGTTGGATCGGGTTTGCCGCGCCGACGTCGAACAGTTGGCCAATCTCGTCTATCAAGCCTGGGAGCAGGGGCGATTCGTTTTCGTGTTCGGCAACGGCGGCTCGGCGGCTGCGGCCTCCCACTTTGCCGCGGACTGGGGCAAGAACTGCGTGCCGCCCGAGGAACTCGCCCAGGTCGCAGGGCGGCGTTTGAAGATCCTCAGCCTGACGGACAACGTGCCCTGGTTCTCGGCCTTGGGCAACGACTTGGGCTACGACCACGTGTTCGTCCAGCAGTTGGTGCATTACGCTTCGCCGGGCGACCTGGCGATCGCCATCAGCGGATCGGGCAACAGCCCCAACGTAATCAAGGCCGTCGAGTGGGCCAACCAGCACGGCGTGGTCACCTTCGGCATGACCGGTTACGGGGGCGGCAAGCTCAAGCAGATCCAGCAGGCGGGCATCCACGTGGCCTTGGACGACATGGCCATGGTCGAGAGTATTCACGCCTGCATCGGCCACTGGATCGTCGACGACCTCGCCGCGCGGATCAGCCGCAGCGGACGATACGCCGCAGGCTGAGGGCGCGAGCGCGCGTCCTCGTATTCCCAGCCCAACCTCTAACGCAAGCCACCCCACCCATTCGGGTTGCATGGATTTTGAGCAGTCGGCTTCGCGCTTGGGATGGCTTGAAAGCCCTCGGCAAGGCGACTACCTTGAATGCGCCTTCGAGCTATTTCCCACCTTATTCTTCGTCCTGCCTGACTGAAGGGATCCTGTCATGAGGCGTCGCACGAGTCGCCGGAAGTTCTTGTTCAACAGCGCGTTTGCGGGAATCGGATGTTGGGTCGCGTCGGCCGCCACATCGGCCGAAAGCCGCTCGCCCAACGGGAAACTCAACATCGGCATCATCGGCGTGGGCGGTCGCGGCGCGGCCAATACCGACGGAGTTCAAAGCGAGAACATCGTTGCCCTGGCCGATGTCAATCAGCATCACCTGGAGGCCGCCAGCAAGCGGTTTCCCAAGGCCAAACGCTACGTGGACTGGCGCCGATTGCTGGAGCAGAAAGACCTCGACGCCGTGGTGGTCAGCCCGCCCGATCACCACCACGCCTTGGCCAGCGTGGCGGCCATGAAACGCGGCAAACACGTCTATTGCGAGAAGCCGCTGGCCCACTCGGTCTACGAGGCCCGAGTCGTCCAGGACACCTACAAGAAGGCCAAAGTGGCGACCCAAATGGGCACGCAGATCCACGCCACCGACAACTATCGCCGCGTGGTGGAGTTGATCCAGGCGGGAGCGATCGGTCCGGTGCGCGAGGTCCACGTATGGTGCGATCGCGTGGGATTCGCTCCGAATACGACGCGTCCCAAAGATACGCCCCCCGTGCCCAAGTCTCTCAACTGGGACCTCTGGCTCGGACCCGCGCCCCAGCGTCCCTACCATCCAAGCTACCTGGGCGGCTGCACGGTCTGGGAGCAGTGGTGGGACATCGGCAACGGCTGCCTGGGCGACATGGGAAGCCACTTGATCGATCTGCCGTTCTGGGCCTTGAATCTCCGCGATCCGGTTTCGGTCGAGGCCGAGGGGTGCAACCGCAGCACCGAGATCTACCCGCAATGGATGATCGTCCGTTGGGAGCATCCGGCCGCCGCCGGCCGGCCGGCATTGAAGCTCACCTGGTACGATGGCGGCAAGAAGCCTCCGTCGCCGCCGGGGCACGATCTGAAACAGTGGGGCATCGGCGTCCTGTTCACCGGCGACCAAGGGCAGTTGCTGGCCGATTATGGGCGATGGTTCCTTCTGCCGGAAGCGAAGTTCAAGGACTACAAGACTCCCGCTCCCCAGATTCCGCCCTCGCTCGGCCATTACGCCGAGTGGATTCACGGCTGCAAGACCGGCGCCCCGACCCTCTGCAATTTCGACTATTCGGGCAAACTGATCGAGCACAACCTCCTCGGCTCGGTGGCCTTCCGCGTGGGCAAGAAGCTCGTGTGGGACGCTGCCCAACTGAAGGCCAAAGACTGCCCCGAGGCCGATCCCTACATCCGCCGCCCCTACCGGCCCGGCTGGGAGATCTGAATCGCTTCGCGCGATTCCACACACGGCGTCCGATTGCGACGGGCTCGCGCGGCCGATCCCACGGCTACTGCGTCTCGCCCGTGAAGGAGTATCAGCCCACGCACGCCCAGTCTCTCTGGCCAATCGCATCCGCAGCAGAAGGCAAGCGCAATCCTCATTGACATCAGAAAACGGCCAGTTACATTGAGGGGGAGAGGTGCGTCTCGCTGTTTCTGCCAAGAGTCTCTTCTGGCACGGGACCAACGGCGTCGTGGGTCGGGAATCAGCGCGCTGACCGACGTGGATCGCATCGCGATGGGTGCGTTGCCGGAAGGTGGTTCGCTGTCTGCCCGCCAGTTGCAGGTGCAACTGGACGTCATCGAAGGACCGCGCCGCGGAGAACGGTTCGTCTTTTCGGGTCACGAGAGCTTCTTCGTGGGCCGCTCGCCGCGGGCCCATTTGCAGGTCGCCAAAGGCGATCGGTATTTCTCGCGGATCCACTTGATGATCGAGACCAATCCCCCCTGCTGCCGGCTTTGCGACCTGGGGAGCACCAACGGCACGAAGGTCAACGGCCAGCGCGTCAACGAAATCGATCTTTCCGACGGGGATACGATCCACGGCGGCCGCACCACGCTTCGCGTCTCGCTGTTGGGACCATGGCGGAGGGCAGAACCGCCTCCCTTACCGAAGCTGCCCGTCGACTCGGATTCGGCACTTCCCAGCGCGCAGGGTTTCCATGCGTCGGACTCCTCTGCCGGTGATGGAGATCTCTCGAACCCCGCCGCAGGCGCCGCGCCTCGTCGAAACGGCGGACTTCTCCGGATCCCCGGCTATCGACTCGTGCGCCAACTTGGTCGAGGCGGCATGGGCATCGTGCACCTGGCTCAGCGGGATTCCGACGACCGTCCCGTGGCCATCAAGACCATCCGTCCGGCCATAACCGCCTCACGAAGTGAAGCCGAACGATTCCTTCGCGATACTTCGATCCTGCACGATCTTCGGCATCCGAAGATCGTGTCGTTCCATGGCTCGGGCCTGGCCGGTGAAACGCTTTACTTCGTCATGGACTATGTCCAGGGAAGCACCGCCTGGAACATCCTCAGGGAGCGAGGGCCGCTTCCGATCGGTCGCGCCGTGGGACTCGTGCGGCAGGTTCTCCAGGCCTTGGCCTACGCCCACACGCAAGGCTTCGTGCACCGCGACGTCAAGCCCGGCAACCTGCTTGTAGGCGAAGGGGACGAGTGCAAACTGGCCGATTTCGGGCTGGCGCGGGCGTACCATGCGTCGGCCATGAGCGGTCTGACCATGATGGGCGACATCGGCGGCTCGATCCCTTACATGGCGCCGGAACAAATCACCGACTACCGCCACGCCTATCCGCCGGCCGATCAGTACGCCGCGGCCGCCACGCTCTATCATCTCCTCACCCGGCGCTATGCCTTCGATCTCGACAAGACCGCCGGCCACCAGAATTTCGCCAAGATCCTCTGCGAGAAGCCCGTGCCGATCCGAGAACGTCGCCCCAGCATTCCTCGCCCGCTGGCGAAAGCAATCCATCGGGCTTTGAAGCGAGATCCCGAGAAGCGATTCCCCTCGGTCGCGGATTTCGAGACGGCCCTTGTCGAAGCCCTCGCCGCCGGCTGACGGCTCCCCGCCTCCCTTCCCGTCGACGCAGCGCGGCCAGTCAAGGTCGGAGCGTTGACCTCGCGTAGTCCTGAGAGCGTGTGAGACCTTGTAAGGTGCTCTGTGAGCACCACCAAGGCTGCGGTCGGGTGGCTGCTAAGCCCCGAATTATTTGAGACGGGAAGTCCCAGACTGTGTGAGACGTAGTCTTTCAGGGAGACAGGGAGGGGACACAATACCAGTTGTCGCCGAAACCAGTAATGTGTCCCCAGATTAACTGCCAGGGAAGCACCGCCTGGAACATCCTCAGGGAGCGAGGGCCGCTTCCGATCGGT
>CAZFKF010000019.1:0-14805 GCA_964518805.1 uncultured Planctomycetaceae bacterium
GGACTACGTGGCCCCGGTGCTCGAAGCGTTCGACACGTGGCGCCGGCTTCAGGGCACGGTCACGCTCCGCGCGTGGGACCGGGCCGACGGCGTGCTGATCCTCACCGATACCCGGCCTTGCTCCGCCGTGTTCCAGCGCCGGCTGACCGGCCCGCAGCGGCAAATCTATCTGTACTGCGACTCGGGCCGAACGCTGCGGAGCATCGCCGAACTTGTGCCTGCTGCGTTTGGCGACACACACAGCATCCGGCGCATGCTCGACGAATGGATCGCCCAACGGATCATGGTCTTTATCGACAATCGTTACTTGAGTCTTGCCCTGCGGGCCGCCTCGGGCTGAACGACCGTCCGGCAGGCGACGAAGCAATAGGGGTGCCGCCCCCCCTCGGACCACCAGGCATCTCTTGCGGCCCGGCCCCTTTCCGCCGTACTATGGTTACGGCCGGCAAGAAACGCGGCAGGCACACTCCGAGTGCCGCGGCACTCGGGAATTTGGCTCCCGGCGCGACGAAGCGGCTCCGTCGCTGCCCCGCCGCTGGCGCATCCACAAGGCCGGACGAAGACCTGGCGAGAGGAGAGCATCGGATGATTTTTGGCCGACGAACGCGACTCCTGTTTCCGCGACCGCAACTCAGACCGCGCGTGGGACGTCTATCCAAGCCGTCTCGGACGGGCAGGAAAGCCGTCCGGCCAATTAGCGTTCGCCGAGGCATTGCAGGCATCCTGGCCCTTGCGCTGGCTACGGCGTGGGGCGGGCCCGCCGCCAGTGCGGCTGCGTACCGCTCGCCGATCGCCGTGGCCGTGGCCCCCGACGGCAAGACGCTCTACGTGTCCGATCGCACCGCGGGATGCGTGACGATCCTCGATGCCGCGGCCGGCAAGCCGGTCCGCGACATGGCTGTGCCCGGCGAACCGATGGGGCTGGCACTGGCGACCGACGGCAAGACGCTCTATGTGGCCGAGCGCCGGGCGAACGCCGTGGCAGTCATCGACACCGCTCAGGCGGGCGTCGTCAAGCGGATCGCGGTGGGCGCCTGGCCGGTCGCCGCGGTCCTGTCGCCGGGAGAGAAACGGCTCTATACCTGCAACCGCGGCGATCACAGCCTATCGGTGGTCGATCTGGCGGCAGGCAAGGAAATCCAGCGCATCCACCTGGTTCGCGAGCCCGACTTTGCGGCCGTCACACCCGACGGGGCCCGCGCCGTGGTGGCCAATATGCTCCCCACCGGCGCCGGCACTGATCCAACCCTGGCCGCGGACGTGAGCATCATCGACGCGGCCGCGGCAAAGGAGCAGACCCGAATCAAGCTGCCGGCCGGCGCCACCGTGGTCACGGGCGTGGCCACGAGCCCCGACGGCCGCTGGGCTTACGTGATCTACTCCCTGAGCCGCTTCAACCTGCCGATTACCCAGTTGGAGCGCGGTTGGGTGCACACCTACGCCCTCTCGATTCTCGACCTCAAGGCCAGCGCCCTTTTCGCCACGGTGCTCCTGGACGATTTGACCGGCGGCTCGGCCGATCCTTGGGCCGTGGTCCGCTCGGCGGACGGCACGCGCCTGTGGATCAGCCATTCGGGCACGCACGAGGTGACGTTCATCGACATCGCGAAGGTGCACGCCCTGCTGGAAGGCACGGTGCCGGAGGACCTGGCCAAGCTCAAGGACGGGATGCGGGACAACATCTGGGTGCAGATCCGCCGCGATCGCAAGCTGATTCCGCGACTGGCGAACGACTTGACGGCCCTGTACATTGCGGGGGCGATTCGCCGTGCGCCCAGCGGCGGAATCGGCCCACGCGGCCTGGCCCTCTCGCCCGACGGCCGGAAGCTCTACGTGGCCAACTACTTCTCCGGCACGGTGACGGTGCTCGACGCCGCCGGAGGGCAGCGCCTGGGCACAATCGCGGTGGGGCCCCAGCCGGCGCCCGACGCGGCCCGGCGGGGCGAAATCTACTTCCACGACGCCATGCGCTGCTTCCAGCACTGGCATAGCTGCGCCACGTGTCATCCGGACGGGCGCGTGGACGCGCTGCCGTGGGACTTCCTCCGCGACGGGATCGGCAACGGCAAGGACGTGATCAACCTGGTGGACGTGCAGCACACGTCGCCGCACAACCGGCGGGCCACGCGCCCCGATCCGCACGAGTGCATGAGGACCGGCGTGACCGGCAGTCACTTGATCGTGCCGGAATCGGCGGACGTGGACGACCTGGTGGCCTATGCCTCGTCGCTCAAGGCGGAGCGCAATCCGAGCCCGCCGCCGGCCGACGCGGTCGCCCGCGGCAAGGCCCTTTTCGAGGGCAAGGCCAATTGCTCGGGCTGCCATCCGGCGCCGTACTACACGGACCGGAAGATGCACAACGTGGGCATTCTCACGCCGCTGGAGCCCGACGGCAAGTACGACACGCCCTCGCTGATCGAGGTCTACCGCACCGCCCCTTACTACCACGACGGGCGCTCGGCCACGCTCAAGGACGCCCTGACCAAGGACGACCCCAAAGGCAAGCACGGCCACGCCAAGGATCTCGCGCCGCAGGAGATCGACGATCTGGTGGCATTTCTTCTGAGCCTTTAGCGCCATTGGAATGTGTGAATGCCCTCCGTGCTCCTCCGGGTCCACGGCGGTGAAGACAAGAATTCACCACGGAGGACGCGGAGGGACACGGAGGATGACCTTACAACGCAATTAGTCCCTTTCTGGAGCACCAATTCACCATGGATCACTACGTTGACGGCAGAGTAATCATCATCACCGGCGGCTCTTCCGGGTTCGGCCTGGAGGCGGCGCGGATGCTCCTGGAAATGGGCGCCAAGGTGGCGATCACCGCGCGCAACAAGCAGCGGCTCGACCAGGCCGCCAAGCAGTTGGCCCACGCCAACCTGCTGGCCGTTCAGGCCGACGCCACGAAAACCGCCGACTGGAAGAAGGTCGTCCGCGAAGTCCTCGACAAGTTCGGCCGCGTCGACGTCCTGGTCAACAACCACGGGGCGGGGATCAAGATCGCCGAGGTCGAGAATCTGGAAGACGGCGAGATCCAGGAAGTGCTCGACGTCAACCTGGCCTCCGTCATCAAGGGCTGCCGCGAAATGGTCCGGGTGATGAAGAAGCAGGGAAGCGGACTGATCGTCAACGTCTCCAGCGGTTGTGCGTATCACTCGTGGGCCTCGTGGGCCGTGTACACGGCGGCCAAGGACGGCCTGGTCGGCTTCACCCGCTGCCTCCATCGCGAGATGTCGTCCTGGGGCGGCCGTGCCAGCAGTTTCATCCCCGGGGCCGCGCGGACCAACTTCTGCCAGGCCGCGGGCATTGCCAGCGACTGGCTCGAAGGCTATCCCAGCGCCGCCGATTTCGCCCGCACCCTGGTCCACTGTATCGACGTGCCCGAGAACTGCTTCGTCGAAGAAGTGAACATCTGGGGCGCCAAGCAGGTCAAGGACGCGCTCAACCCCTTCTGACACCGGCAAGACGCGAACCGCCGCCAGCAGGCGGTTCTCGGGCGTGCCCGCCGCGTTCCTTGTGGTGCAACGAAAGACGAACCACCGCGGGGCTCGGAGGGCACTGAGGCAGAGCAGGAGTTCAGCCGGCCTTTTCGGCGGCGGCGTGGATGTCCTGGAGCGTGCGCCCCAGTTTCTTCCGGGGCGACGTGTCCGTCAGACGCGGCGCAGCGGTCGCCGATCCAGAATCCTGCAGGAAGGCAGTCAAACGTTGATGGACCTCATCCCCTTCGCGGGGAGTACCCAAGTGGTGCACCGCGTCGGAGACACCCATCAGGACCGATTGCCGCACCCCTTCGCGAATCCAGGTGAAGAAGTTGAAGTTGGCTGCCATGATCACCTCCGTGAAATCGTGCCGCGCTCTCGTGGCGAGTCCATTGCAACGGCGCGGGAGGGGGAGATTAGCGGCTCGGGGCCGAAATGTCCAGAGGAATCTACGGTCCGAGTCACGCTCACCCAGCCCGTGGATAACGAGCGCCCCTCCGGATTGATGGGCATGAACCAGAACCTGCCGAGGGTGTCCTTCGTAATGAAAGGTGAAGCGTCACGCAGGCCGGCCGACAGGGGAGCACCTTCGCTACAGGTCGCGGCCGGCGCGCGAGACGGATTGGGTGACGACTATGGAGAGTGGCGAGTTCCTCGACAACCCTTGCGAGGGTCACGGACCCGAGGCCGAACGATCGAAGCTCCTTGTCAGGCGGGCAGCCTTCAAGCGGTTCAGTCGCTGGATGGACAAGGAATTGAAAGAGTTGGTGATCCGATGGGCGCACATTGCCGCGCCCAACGCTCAACGCATCAGGCAGCCGATTCGGCGCAGAAACATGAATCCCTGACGGCGAAACCGTAGGATGGGGCTCCGACCCGTTCTGATATGCGGACGGGTCGGAGACCCATCCTACGAGAACCGATCGTGCGGCAAGCTCTTTTCTATTTGGCTGCGCCGCTTGCTATCTTGAGATTGTCGGGCCGCCCTGCGGCTCGATAGGCGGCCGTGACAACCGCGGGAGCGTTGTCCCCCTCACCGCGTAGTTCCATGGGGCATGGCGCGGAAAGGGCCAGGATGCCCGGCAAGTCGAGATACTTGGCCCCGCCGGGAAGCAAATCGGGATCGTCCAGGGTCGTAACCTTCGCGAAGCGGAACCCGCCGGTGTCAATCACCGCTTCATCGACCGTTGAGCCGGCAATCGCCCGGGCCGCGGCAACCCAGTGTCCCGCCCCCTTCGCACCCACCAAGCAGATCTTGCAGTTCGCCGGGTTCTCATTCCTTATCACAGCGATCACTGCGAGGACGTCGTGGACCCGTTGGGCGAACAGGGAGTGGTTGTAGCCGAGGGTGTAGCCCAGGAAACGATTCCAACCGCTGGCGGTCAGGAGTCGGGCCTTGGCCCACGGTTTGCCGTCCGGGGTGAATTCGCCTTGGCCCACCAGATCGATCCCTACGACCGCAGTGCCTCCCTCGGCAAGCAACTTGCAGACCTCCTCACGAGGCTTCGCGTCGGAATTGAAGAGCCCCTGTTTGCCCACCGGATCGATCCAAATCACGACCCGACGGAGGTCGCCCTTCGTGTCTTCTGGGAAGATCGTGATACTCGGGATTTCTTCGCCCTTTGCCTCATAGCGAAGCAATGCCTTGCCCACCACATACGGGCCTGAGTGCTCGAACCGATCGCGGCCGGCCCGGACGGCCCCCTTGGGCGGTACCGTTCGGCCGATCATCGCTTCGAGCGCCCCGCCGACCACGCGGCGATACTCGGCCAGCGATGCGGCGTCGTGGGGCACGAGGGCCTGCATCTGCCTTTCCGAGTCGGCCGTGATCCACTTCAAGAGCGATCGCTCGTAGTCGTCGCCGCCTTTGGGCTTGGGGTGCTGGGCGTCCCAGACGCTCATTTCGGCAATCGACAGTGGCTTGAAGTCATCTTCAACAACCGGTTCCTCCAGTCCCAGTTTCAGATGCTTGTTCATCCAGTGGTACATCACCGCCCGCGACACGTAGTTGTAGTTGTGCGGGAAATGCACCAGGGCCTTGGCCATGACCCGGTCTTCGACGCCGAAGAACTTGTAGACCGTCTTCAACTCCGGAAGCCCCTTGGCCATGATTTCCTTAGTCCAGTCGTCGGCGGCGGTCATACCCAGGGGGCGCGGAGCGATGAGGGCCGCGATTTCGACGTTGCCCGTCTCGACGCGCAGATGGCAGGCGTTCTCGCAGGTGCAGCCCCCTTGCATGGCCGTGCCCACCATGACCGCTGGAAAGGCCACGGCCGGGCGCGGATCGATGGCGCAGAGGATGAACGTCTGCGTGCCGCCGCCGCTGGCCCCGGTCACGGCGATGCGGTGCGGATCGACGTCGGGCAACGCGCTGAACCAGTCCAAGGCGCGGATCGAGTTGTACGTCTGGAGGCCCATCATGCTCTGCAAACGCACTTCGGCTTGCGGGCTGAAGTAACCCCAGTTCTCAGGCGTGCTCATCGCCTGCCGGTAGCCCGGACCGTGGTCCAACTGCACGCTGTCGGCGTAGCCGACCATGTCGTAGTGGAACACCACGCAGCCCATCTTGGCCAGTTGGCGACAGCGGGCCTGGAGCGGCGAGCGCCCCCCCACCTCGAAGCGTTCCGCCCCTTCGACCAGGTCCCACCGATGCCTCTTCTCGTCGGCGGCGTAGAAGCGGCCGTTAGCCCAATGGCCATGCGGGCAGAGCACGCCCGGCAGCTTGCCGGTACGTCCGGTGGGGCGATAGAGGTTGCCCGTCACAAAATGGCCAGGGAAGCTCTCTAGGAAGACCTTCTCCACGGTGTAGCCGTCGCGCTCGATGCGGCCGTGGATGACGGCGTTGGCTGGGGTCTTGGTGGGCATGGGCCAAAGTCCGGTGGCGACCAGGATCTGCCGCCGCACCTGCTCGGCCCGCGCCAGCCAGGCCTCCTTGGTCGCCGGAGGCGAGAACGGAAAGTAGCCGTTCAGGTCTTTCATCGGGCCCAAGCGGCGGTCGTTCGGTTTCTGCCCGGCTGGCAACACGCGGCCCGGCTCGGCCCGCAGCGTCCCGCCCGAACTCAATACGGCCAACGCGATGACCATGATGCAATGCCGTCTCGTACCGCAAACCTTTTCCATGGCGTGGATCCTCTGTGTTGTCCTGTTGGGCTGCGCCAATGTCACGGGAAGGAGTCGTGGTTGTAGGGCGGACCGAACGGAGTGAGGCCCGCCGAAGGGAAACCAACCGCGCTCGACGTGCGGCGGGCGTCGCTGCGCTCCGTCCGCCCTACCGATCTTGGCTCCCGTTATACGCCTCCCCGCACCGCGTGCCAACTGCCGCCGCAGTATTGCTAGTTCCACCGAGGGGGCACTGGCCTACTGCTCGTGGCTGCGTACGATATCTTGCGGCGGGCAGCGAATGGACTTGGGAGGTGCACTCATGGCCGGGGACTTGAGAGTCGTGTACGCCGCGCGCACCATGCAGGATGCCTACATGCTGAAGAACGCGCTGGAAGAAGAAGGCATCCGGGCGATTGTCACGAATGCGGTCTTGGAAGGCGGAGCGGGGGTCGACGTCTTGGGGTGGGCCACGCTCGCCCGGGTCGCAGTGAACGAGGAGAACGAGGCCGCAGCCCGTCAGCTTGCGATGGAATTCGATCGCGCGGCCCGTCCCCGCACGCTCGATGCGGAGGGGGCGGCAGAACTCGATTCTAGCGAGCGTGTTCAGACCGCGGTCGCGGAGCGGGCCTTGGCCGGGTCCTGGCCCCGGTGCCCGAAGTGCGGCGCGCCGCGCATCACGCGATGTCCGGCTTGTGGCATGTCCGGCACGGGCTTTCCGCCGGGCGACGTGCAACCCGATCCTCCTTCGCCGCGCCCGTTGTTGCTGTGCATCCAGTGCGACGAACCGTTCTTGCCCGAGTATGCCGGCGACTGCGAGTGGTGCGGGCACGAGTTCCCCGACGGATTCCGTCCGCCGGAACCTGTGGAGACCGAGAGCCTTTCGCCCGCCCTGCTGGCGATCGTCGCCGCCGCGATCCTCGTGGTCGTTCGCCTGTTCGCGTATTTTGCATTCCTCGTGCGCAACGCTGCGTAGGTTATGCTGAAGCATCACCTACGTCGGCTCATTCAGCGCGTCGGATGGCTGGGCCGTAGAGCTGTTTCAAGGCATCCGCCACGTATTCGGCCAGGAGTTGATTGCCTTGGGCGTTGGGGTGGAGGCCGTCGTCCTGCGTGAGGTACGGGCCCGAAGTCCATTGGCCCGGCGGCATTGTCGGGCTGGAAAGCAGGAGCCGGCGGATCGCCGTGTCCGGGATGAGTTCCAGATGGAACTTGCGTGCGAGCCGCCGCTCCACGCCCCGGTAGGGATCCGAGAAATAGCCGCGCGGCACCTCCATGAGAATCACTTCCGCCCCGCGCTCTCGGCACGCCACGATGATCTCTTCCAGGTTCTCTTCCACAACCTGGCGGGGATGCCCCTGAACGTAGTCGTTGCCCCCCAACTCCAGGATCACCGCCTGCGGATCCGTCTTCGCCAGCCGATCCAGCATGCCCATTGCTTGCCTGGTTGTGATGCCGGGCTGGCCCATGTTCACCACGGGGACCGTGAGCAGCCGGGCGAGCTTCTCCGGGTAGCCTCCTTGGGGCGGGCCCATGGAGGTCATGCTGTCGCCCAGGCAGACGACGCTTCGATGCGGGGCCAGCGTGAGGTTGCGCGGCCCCTCGGCCGCCCCGTACCAGTCACCTGCCATCGCGGCCCAGGCAATCCACAACATCGCGGCCGCGGACCACGCAATGCTCCTGCCGACCCGGACACTCTGGCTTTTGCTCGCCAGCCAGCCGGCCGCGACGCAGCTCACCGCCACGCCAGTCAGAAGCCCCAACCCCGGCGTCCACGGTACTCGCTTTACCAACACCAGAAGCGCGCAGGCGGCCAGCGGCGCCCATGCCTCGCGCGACCGCAGCATGCGGATCGTGCTCCAGAGGAGCCAGAACGCGATCATCCAAGGCGTCTCCGCGGGAAACGCGGCCAGCGAAGCCCCCACGGCCAGCGCGAGCCCCGCCGTGCTCGCGGCCCATTTCCAGCGGTCTGCGAGCGTCTTCATCGACTCCAACTCCGAGTACTCCCTGGCAAGCCTGGAGGGCGGACCGAGCGCGGCGAGGCCCGCCAGCAGGCCACAAAGCCCATCGGCGGGCGTCGCTTCGCTCCGTCCGCCCTACGCCTTTATAATCCTGCTTTGGCGAGGACGAAATCGAGGACCGCCTTGCCGTCGGCGTAGTTGGTCTCGTGGCCACCCTCCGTACGGTGGATGAGGAGCACGTTGGGCTGAAGCTTCTTGACGATTCCGGCCAGTCGCACGACGCTGTCGGACGGGACCATCGTATCGCGGCCGCCGGTGGTCAGACCGACCGGCATGGTCAGCCGTTCCGGCCAGTATTCAGCGCTCCGCTTCTTGTACTCTTGGGGCATGGCAGACTTGGTGCCGCCGAATGACTCCCGAATAGCGTCCTGGAATCCCTCGTACTCCAGGTGATTGGCCGTTCCGTTCATGGACACCACCCCGCCGACGAGTCCCGGGTGCATGGCGGCGAACGTCAGGGCCGACGACCCTCCCATCGATCCGCCACACACGATCGTCTTGCTGATCCGGTAGCGGCTCTTGATCTCCTCGATGATTTGCAGCAGATCGGCTTCGGCCTTCGGTCCCATCCAGGAGGTTTTGGCCCGGTAGTCGGGCGACACGAAGATCATCCGGTGGGCGGCCGCCACATCGCGCGCCACTCGGCATTCGTCGCGCGGGTTGGTTACATATTGCCACCGGTCCGAACCGTGGCCATGCAGCACGATCAGAAGCGGATAGGTGCGGGCCGCGTCGAAGGCTTCGGGCAGCAAGACAACGTAGTGCTGCTTCGTGCCGTCGACGCGGGCCACGAAGTCGACGTCCTGAGGTTTGGGAGGCTCTGCTGCGAAGACCCCCGCAGCCATCAAGCACACCATCGCCGGCCCGGACACCCAAGATGGCCATTTCATGCGGTTTCTCCTAACGACGTGGTGGCAACATCGTCCTATAATGCAGGGGCAGAAGTCAAGTTCGAGGTCGAAAGGGCCGCGGGATTTGCTGGGCAACGGACCGTTGTCGTCGGCATGCTCCCGGGTGTCAGCCTGCCGGAAGCCCTTTCGGCGATCGTCGATTTTCCAGCGTGCAGGGGGGTCAGTGATGAAAAACATGAAGGTCGTTCTTGCTCTGACTGCGGCCCTCGTTGGGCTTTGGTTGGTGCAACCGCTGAATGCATGGACTCAAGACGAAGCGAAAGCCCCTCCCGCGGCAAAGGCAGCGGACACCCCACCCTCCCACCCCACCGCGGATCCAGCGATCGAGGCTCCCGCCAGCCAGGCCCCTGTGCTGGAGGGAACCGCTCCAGCCCCCGAAGCGGCGGAACGAGGCTATCTCGGCGCAGTGGTCGATGACCGCGAGGATCGGGGTCGTGGGGTACGGATCGAACGGGTGATTCCAGGCGGGCCTGCGGAAAAGGCCGGTTTGCGCAAGGGCGATCTGATTACGGACCTCGGTGGCATCCGTATTCGGCAGATCGCCGATTTTGCTGGAATCCTGGAGCAGCTCGCGCCGGGCAGCCGGCTCACCTTTGAGGTTCTCCGCGCGGACAAGCGCGAGCGCATGGACGTGGTCTTCGGCTCCCGATCCGGAAAACTGCCGGCAGGCACGATGGAGGATCTGCGGGCACCGCTCGATTTGCGCCCGTCGGGCGGATTGATAACGCCCACCACGCCGCAACCGCCCAAGCCACAGCCGCCCAAGGACTTGGCGCCGGCGTCGAAGGCCGCTCAGCCTGCCGGCGATGGTCGGGCACAGATTGAGGCACTCCAGCGGCGCGTTGAACAACTCGAACGGCGCGTCGAGCAACTGGAACGAATCGTCAGCCGGCAGTTTGCTCAGTGATCTGCCAAGGGCAGACACGGGCACTTTCAAAGCGCGAGTTTCGGCCCGTGAAGGCAGGCAACCCGTGCCCATTGGCAAACGGACGGAAGCTCGCGCCATAGACGCTAACGGGGGCATGGTCATCCCATGCCCCCGAGTTGATCCATGTTCGGAAAGAAGCTCGGAACTTGAGCTTCGCTTGCCGCCGTCAGGCCACCGCGATCTTCGTAATCCGCACGCGCGTGTGGAGCTGGCGATGGCCGGTCTTACGACGCAGAGTCTTGCGACGTCGGAACTTCTGAACAATCAACTTCGGACCTTGGCTGGGGCCAAGGATCTCGCCGGAAACGGTAACCCCCGAAAGCGCTGGGCGGCCAATCTTCAGACCGCTCTCGTCGCGGAGGGCCAGCACGCGATCGAACGTGACCGCGCTGCCGCCGGGGATGTCGCGGTAGTCGAACTCAACCTCTTGCCCCTCTTCGACCTTGAATTGCCGCCCCCCGTCTTCAATGATCGCGTACATGTCTCGTCCTACGTGTCGGTTGATTCTTTGGGCTTGCTGGCAGCGTCCACTGCGGCGCTGCGTTGCTACGCGGCGGAACGCATCGTGTCGGATTCCGAACGCCCGATGCGCGACCCCACGGCAATCAACACGCCCTGGTTGCGCGCCGCCAACGAGTCGCAAACTACAGAGTCTACCGCATTACGGGCAGGTTTTACAAGCCCTGCACGCGGACCTCGCGGTTTTCCCCGTCGCGGCACTGAAGCGCTAGATGCTCGGGGCTAACTCCTTTAGCACCAATGATTTGCACTGTCATACGACCGTCCTCTTCAAGACGCGACAAGTCGCGACGCTTGCGGTTGTTGAGGTATTCGGCCACTTCCTCGGCCACGGTCACATTCACCGAGGTGATTTCGGGGCGCTGGGCAGCGAGCATGAGAGCACGAACCACTTCAATACCCATGCTTTCGGGTGACTTAATGACCCCTGTTCCGTGACACCCGGGACACTCGCGATAGACGCTTCGCTTGAGCCCAGGTCGCACGCGTTGTCGGGTCATCTCAACCAGACCGAAGGGGCTGGTGCGGAGGATCTTGGTCCGAGCCCGATCACGTTTGAGGGCGTCGCGCAGGGCCCGCTCGACGCTCCGCCGGTGCTTCTCCTTGCGCATGTCGATGAAGTCGTTGACGATCACCCCACCGAGGTCGCGGAGGCGGATTTGCCGGGCGATTTCCTTGGCCGCGAGGATGTTCATTTGGTAGGCGGTCTCTTCGGCCGAATCATCGGCGCGGAAGTTGCCGCTGTTGACGTCGATGGCCACGAGGGCCTCGGTCTGATCGATGACGATCGACCCACCCGCCTTGAGCGGCACTTGGCGGCGGTGGATCTTGGCGATTTCCTCTTCCAGGCGGTACTTGAAGAACAGCGGCTCTCGACCTTCGTAGTGCTGGAGTTTGCCCACGTAGCGGGGCATCACCAATTGGAGGAACTCCTTGGCGCGTTCATAGGCCGAAGTCTCGTCGATGTAGATCGCGTCGACGTCGGCCGCGAAGATGTCGCGGATCGTGCGGATGATCATGTCGCTTTCGGCATAGATGTCCACGGGCGCCGGGAGCTTGCGGATGCGGCGCACGATGACTTTCCACAGCCGCAGCAGGTAGGCCAGATCGCGGGAGAGTTCTTTCTTGGTCCGGTCGGCGCCGGCAGTGCGGACGATGAAGCCGAGCCCCTTGGGAGGGTTCAGTTCGAGCATGATGTCGCGCATACGGCGGCGGACGTCGTCGTCTTCGATCTTCCGCGAGACGCCCACGCGGCCCAGGGCCGGCATCAGGACGAGGTACCGCCCGGGAATGCTGATGTAGGTCGACAGGGTCGGCCCCTTGGTGCCGATGCCTTCCTTGATGACCTGCACCAGCACTTCGTCGCCGCGGCGGAGGATCTCCTGGATCGGCGGTTTGACGCGGGGCCGGCCGCCGCGGAAGCCACGACCGCGCGACCGGGGCGAAGCGGGGGCATTGCCGTCTTCGTCGACAACCACGTCATCGTCTTCCTCGCGGCGGGGTGGTCGGGAGCCGCGTCGCGGGCCATCGCCGTTGATGGGCTTCTCGGGGTCGTATCCGCCCTGCCGGAAGTACTGTGGCTCGATGTCGCTGATGTGCAGGAACCCGTTGCGGCCCACGCCGAAGTCGACGAATGCCGCCTGGATGCTCGGCTCGAGATTGACCACAATGCCCTTATAAATGTTCCCGACGTAGTTGTCCTGCCCCGCACGCTCGACATACAGTTCCTCGAGCACGCCGTCTTCCACGATGGCGATCCGGCACTCCTCGGGCTGCGAGACATTGATCAGCATTTCTTTCTTCATGGCGTCGCCTTTATGAACCCGGCAAGGTCGGCGAGCACGCATCGTCAGGAGAGACGCCGCGCGGAGGCGCGGGCGGGGCGTCGTGGGACGACTGCAACTGCACTTCGGTGCGGGCAAGGCACACGCCCTGGCGCTCGACGTCTGCGAGGCCGAGGACGGCCAACACGTCGCGCGGTCCGGCGGAGCGTTGGCGGCTGGTCCGCAGCCGAAACCGCAGAATTCCGCCTTCCAGCCGCAGGTCTTCCAGCGACTGGCGCACGAAGACCGCGTCGGAGTCCGGGGCGCTGGATGCCCCCGGCGGCGTTTCGCCGAAGAGCCGCGCGCCACTCTCGGCTGCGGCGGCCCGGCGTTCGTCGGGGACGGGCAGTTGGTAGGTCGCGCTGCGCAGTTGGGCCTTCTTGGCGCCGGGCGGAAGGATTTCCACCGCCTCGAAACTCAAGCCGGGAACCGTGTGGCGGGTTAATTGGGCATGAAGTGTTTCCGCAGCAGTGGGCTCGGCCAGTTCCAATTCCATGACCTCGTCGAGTCCTTCGATTCCCAAGGCCAAGGCCGAAGGGAAGCTCATCCGCGGCTTCGGATGGAACCCTTCGCTCATCGCCAGGCGAATCCCACAGCGCCGAAACAATCGCTCCATCAACCGCACCAGGTCCCGGTGGCCGATCAGCCGCAGGTCTCCCTGTTTGCGAAAACGGATACGTGCTCGTTCTCGAACCATCGGTTCGATTCACTCTGCCGCTGCCGTCGGCGGCAGGGTCCGTAGGAAAGTTAACGGTGTTCGGTAAGGTCGTAGCTGTCAGCGATCAGCTTTCAGCCTTCAGCGATCAACTCGCAGCCGCCGCCGGGATCCGGTCTGGCCGAAAGCTGATCGCCGATCGCTGAAAGCTCCTATGCGCCAGAATCGGGCAAGCGCTTCTTAAGTTCTCCGCGGAGAAAGCTGGTGACGTCGCGGGCGTTCTCCAAAGTCAGGGCGTGGGCGGCGACTGCCTCGCAGTCCTGGATCGTCACGCTACGACAGACTCTCTTGATCTCTGGAATGACGCTCGGCGGCACGCTCAAGTACCTCAAGCCCATCCCCAGCAACAACATCGTGTACAGCGGATTGCCGCTCATCTGCCCGCACAGATTCACCGGCAGCGAACGCCGCTTCGCCGCACGCATTGTCAGGTCGATCAGCTTCAACACGGCCGGATCGGACGCGTTGTACAGCCAGACGACGTCCTTGTTGCTGCGGTCGACCGCCAGCGTGTACTGGATCAAGTCGTTGGTGCCAATGCTCAGGAAATCGACCTCTTCCACGAAATGATCGATCATCATCACGACCGAGGGAACCTCGACCATCATTCCCACGGGTACCTGCCGGCCGAAGGAGTCGCCGTGCTCTTCCAGGTCTTCGATCACGTCGGCGAGGATCATCTTCGCCTGACGCAACTCGAGGATCGTCGAGATGAGGGGGAACATCACGCGCACGTTCCCCAGGGCGCTGGCGCGGAGGATGGCCCGCAACTGCCGGCGGAACATCGGCACGTGGCGCAGCGAAAGGCGGATGCTGCGCTGTCCGAGGGCGGGGTTGCGTTCGTCCTCGGGACCGGGCAGGGCCGGCACCTTGTCCGCTCCGAGGTCGAAAGTGCGGATCGTCACCGGCTTGTCGCCCATCGTCTGCACGACCCGCGAATACGCCTCGTAGTGATCCTCTTCGCTCGGCTCGCGCTCGGCGCCCAGGTAGAGGAACTCCGTACGGTAGAGCCCCACGCCGTCGGCGCCGCGGTCGACGCAGTGGTCGACCTCGTAGGGGAACTCGATGTTGCCCAGCAACTCCACGCGCACGCGATCGGCGGTGACGGCCGGCAGATCGCGGAGCACTTCGAGTCGCGCGGCCATCGAGCGGAGTTCTTCGGCCTCGTGGCGATAGCGGGCGATCGTCTCCTCGTCGGGGTGGACGACCACAAGGCCCTTGTCGCCGTCGATGATCACCAGGTCGCCGCCGGAGACTTCGGTCAGGAACGGCCCCGTGCCCACGACCGCCGGAATCTCCAGGTCCGCGGC
>CAZFKF010000020.1:0-14540 GCA_964518805.1 uncultured Planctomycetaceae bacterium
CCCAACCCTCGGTTCCGAAGACCGATGCTCTATCCAATTGAGCTACGGGCGCAAGTACGTATTTCTCGGGAAATACGCGGTTTTGTTGACTTCTGCCGACACCTGGGGGAGTCTGACTACACCTACCCTACACCACGACACCCGGTCGACTACCACCAATCCGACACCCGAGACGGCTACCCTGGGCTCGACACCCAGAACACTACCACCACGTCCAATAATGAGGTGCGTCCCATGGAGCGCCCCACCAAACCCAGGCCCGACTTCCCGCTGTTCGCCCACGCCAATGGGCAATGGGCGAAGAAGATTCAGGGCAAGCTGCATTACTTTGGCGCGTGGGACAAGCCACAAATGGCGGAGGAGAACTACAACCGCCAGAATACCGAGTTGGAGAATAATGGCAGGGCCAAACATAAGCAGTCCAAGCGTCCTCGCGAAAAACCGAAGAAACCAAGCCCTGATTATCCATTCTGCCCCCATCCGAGTGGCCTGTGGGCCTGCAAGTTCGGGAGGCAAGCGAGGTACTTCGGCCCTTGGGATGACCCGGAAGGCGCCGAAAAGGCTTACCAGGACTACGCTTCGAATCAGTGTACCAAGGCCGCAGGCGATCGCAAAGTAGGGAACAACACGGAGACACCTCAGAAGCCCCGAAAGGACTTCCCGCTCTGGCCCCATCCGATCGGGTAGTGGGCCAAGAAAATCAACGGCACCACGTATTGCTTCGGGCGGTCGGGCGATCCCGATGAGGCCGAAGTGAAGCACAAGTTGGAGCGGGACGACCTCGTCGCCTGGCGGGTTCCGCGGGATCGCCAGCCTGGCGGCTGCACGATTCAAGCGTTGTGCGGGAAGTTCCTTGAACAAAAGCGAGCGGGGCTGTCTACCGGAGAGATCAGTCAAGCGACCCTTCCCAGGCGGGACTTTCACCCGCTGAAACACAAACGTTTTCACGGCGCACGCGCAGGCGTGCTTCTTGTGTCCAGTAGGTTAGGCATGCCGTGCCTGACGAGGGAGAGGAAGGGGGTTGGGTGGACCCGGGCGGTTTTTCGCCCGCGGCCACCTAGTCCTGCTTTTTTTCTCGCCTTCTTCCGCATGGCAGCTTAGTGCGAGGGGTTATCGTCTGGTGGCGGGGCATCGGCACGACCGTCTGCCGCAGATGGTTTCTGGGCGATGGCGTTGAGAATCTGGCTTCCGACCGGGGGACAGCCCGGCACGAACACGCCGTGGTCGCGGTGCGGCGCCGTGCAGTTGCCAACGAGCAGAGTACGGTCGGGAACCTGCGTGTGCCCCTTGCCGATGGCGACGTGGATCTTCTCTTGCGATGGAAAGTAATCGAAAATTCGCTCTTTGTGGTGGATCAGGAAAAGGAGCAGCGTCGACTGGCACGCGCTGCACGAACTCTTGTCGAGCACCGAGATCTTGGGGAACTCGATGGCGAGGTTCTCCGGCGGTCGCGCGAAAGCTTGCGCGAACCTGCGCCAGCCATCGGGAGTCACGGCCAATCGATCCAACGCGATGACCCCGTATCCCCGGGCCGCGCCCAATCGCAAATGGGGAACACGGCGGGCATCGACTCCCATGAGTTCGCATGCCACGGCGTCGGCCGCAAAGGCATCGGCGCTGACAACCACGGCATCCAGTGGCCTGGGCCGGCCAGCGCTGGGGCCCAGGCCCTCCATCCCCACCGTCCCATCGATGATCGCCAGGTGGGGGCGGAGCACGGAGGATAGATCGGCGATGGCCACGTCAAGGGGCTTTTCCTCGCGACCTTCCACCTGAGGGAGCATGTGCAGTTCGACCTTGCTCCGCCGCCACAGGCACCCCTTCATGTTTTTCACGGCCAAGGTGACGACCGTGTGCATGTGCATCTTCATGACCGGCACGGACACGAGGACGTCGTACTCCAGGGCTTCGGGGCAGACCTTGAGCGAATGGATGGCTTGCCCTTCGGGCACGGACACTTCCGCGAAGGGGCGGCGGTCCATGTCGATCAGCGGGCAGCCGCGCTCGAGGGCGACGGCTTCGATGCCGGCGGCGGCAAAGGCTTGCGCGAGGTTGACTCCCACGATGGGGCTTTCACCGACCGCCACGTCCGCTCCGGCGTCGCGGAAGGCGTCGATGGCTGCGGCGACGACCTGCGGATGCGTCACAATCCCTGATTCGGGGCCGGCCACCCGGCCGACGTTAGGCTTGACCAACACCCGTTTGCCGCGGACGCCCGATAGGTCTACCTGCTGCAAGGCCCGATGCGTATTGGCGTAGGGCCCGCTGCCGTGGGCAACGTGCACCCACGGATGCATCGGCGACTTGCAGAAAGGCATGTCGTGAGTTGCCATGGTCGGACCGGCGACTCCCACGTATGCCGCGGGCTTCAGCCGCGGGCGCATAGGACATTCTCTCTTGAGCGCATCCGTGCGGCAACCCCGCCGCGAAGCACTCCGACCGAAACGAGCCAAGCCATTTCAAGGCTGAGTTCGATCTCAACGCGGAAGAGGCGAGCCCATCCCCTCCGCGAAACGGTTCGATTTCAGCAAATTGCGGGGATTGTCAGGAAGAGAGACGATGACCATGGGCAACGACGGGGATTACAATAGTCAATGGGGCACCGAGGGTCTTCCGGGGTGATCCGGAGCCGGCAAGGGCCGATCTCTTCGATAGACGTATTGGGGCGTGCGAACGCCGCCCACACGATCTGGGCATTTGCAGGACCGCACGTGCAGACGCAACCGGTTGGCGCCGCGTGTCCGCCCGAGAAATGACGCAGCACCATGGGATACCGCTCGCTTCGCCAATGCGTGGAAGACTTGGAATCGACCCGGCAGTTGATCCGGATCCGTGAACCGATCGATCCGAATCTGGAGGCGGCCGAGATCCAGCGTCGCGTGTTTCGCGCTGGCGGACCGGCGGTGTACTACGCGAACGTCAAGGGCTGCGCGTTTCCGATGGTGAGCAACCTGTTTGGCACGCTTGGGCGCGTCGAGTACCTTTTCCGCGACTCGCTCGCATGGCTCGAACGCCTCGTGCGCCTGGCGGTCGATCCGTCCGACATTCTCCGCCGCCCGCGATTGCATCTCGACCTGCGCGCGCCCTGGGCGGCGTGGTATGCGCGGCCCAAGAGCGTGCGCCAGGCGCCAGTGTTGGCCTGCGAGACGACCCTCGGCGCGTTGCCCCAACTCAAGTCGTGGCCCGACGACGGCGGTGCGTACATGACTCTGCCCCAGGTGTACACCGAAGACCCCGACGCGCCGGGATTCGCGCGTGCGAATCTGGGGATGTATCGAGTGCAGATTTCTGGGGGGCGATACGAGGCAGGACGCCAGGCAGGCATTCACTATCAGCTACACCGAGGCATCGGCGTGCATCATGCCGCGGCGATTCGCCGCAAAGAGCGTCTGCCGGTCAACGTGTTCGTCGGCGGTCCGCCGGCCATGACCGTGGCCGCCGTGATGCCCATGCCGGAAGGCATGAGCGAATTGGCCTTTGCCGGCCTGCTCGGTGGCCGTCGCGTTCCGATGGTCTGCCTGCCCGGCCAGTTGCCGATTTGCGCGGAGGCCGATTTTGCCATCGCCGGCTACATTGAGCCCGATCAGGAACTGCCCGAGGGGCCCTTCGGCGATCACCTGGGATACTACAGCCTGCGTCACCCGTTTCCCGTCCTGCGCGTCGAGAAAGTCTATCATCGGGAGGAGCCGATTTGGCCGTTCACCGTGGTCGGCCGGCCGCCGCAGGAGGACACGATGTTCGCCAAGTTGATCCACGAGATCACCGGACCGGTCCTCCCCAAGGCCGTTCCCGGCGTGCGCGCGGTTCACGCCGTGGACGCTGCCGGCGTGCATCCTCTGTTATTGGCCATCGGCAGCGAACGCTACATGCCTTTCGAGGAGCGCCACCGGCCGGCCGAACTCCTGACGCTGGCCAACGCGATCCTGGGCTACGGCCAGTTGTCGCTGACGAAGTACCTGTGGATCGTTGCCGGCGAGGACCATCCGGACCTGAGCGTGCACGACGTCCCCGAATTCCTGCGTCACGTTCTGGAGCGGGCGGATTGGCGGCGCGACCTTCACTTCCAGACGTGCACGACCATCGACACGCTGGATTACAGCGGTCAAGGGCTCAACCAGGGTTCCAAGGTGGTGATCGCCGCGGCCGGCGTTCCGCGGCGGATTCTGCCCGTCGCCATCGACAGCCGCATCGCGATGCCCGAGGACCTCGGCTTCAAGCGGCCCCGCATTTGCCTGCCGGGCATTCTCGTCGTGGAGGGGCCGCGATACGGCGCGAAGACCGGCGGTCGAGATTCCTCGGCCGACCACTTCTGTGCCCGATATACGCGCGAGGACGCGATCAACGGTTTTCCCTTGGTGGTGCTCGTGGACGACAGTGAGTTCACGGCACGGACCCTGAGCAATTTCCTCTGGGTCACGTTCACGCGAAGCGACCCTGCCGCCGATATTCATGGGATTGAGCCCTTCTCGCGCGACAAACACTGGGGATGTCACGGCTCCCTGGTCATCGACGCGCGCAGCAAGCCGCATCACGCCCCGCCCCTGGTGGAAGACCCCGAGGTGACTCGCCGCGTCGATGCCTTGGCCGCACCCGGGCGGCCCCTTTACGGAGTGATTTGATGGATCAAGGATGAAGCCTACTGAAATGCCTCACACGATTGTCGAAACGCTATTGGCCGTTTGGCTGTTCGCCATGGGCGGGGCCGTGGGCAGCTTTCTCAACGTGGTCGTGTACCGGCTCCCGCTTGGGATCAGCCTGGTCTGGCCGGGCTCGCACTGCCCGCGCTGTCACCATGCGATCCGTTGGTACGACAACGTGCCCATGCTCGGTTGGATTCTGCTTCGAGGGAAGTGCCGCGACTGCCGGACGAGGATTTCGATTCGCTACCCGGCCGTCGAAGCGATCACCGCGGCGCTGTTTCTGGCCGTAGGCGCGACCGAGTGGTGCACCTTCGGCACGAATCTGCCGCAGCGCCCGATTCTCGTGGTCGACGGCACCCTGTTCGCACAACTGACCACGGGCGAGATTCTCGGGCTCATGGCCTATCACCTGCTCCTGCTTTCGACACTTCTGGCCGCGGCGCTGATTCAGTACGACGGCCTCGGCGTCCCGCTACGGCTCTTCTGGCCCGCGGCTCTCGTGGGCTTTGTGGCGCCGCTGGCTTGGCCGCACCTGCACCCGGTGCCCGCCTGGCCGGGGCTCGCGGATGTGCTCGCTGCCCCGCTGGACGGACTTGCGGGAGCGGCGACCGGTTTGTTGCTGGGGCATGCGTCCCGGCTCGTGATCGGCCCGCGCGATCGCCGCGAACTGCCGTTCGGGCTGGGCGTGGCGGGTGTCTTCCTCGGATGGCAAGCGATCCTTGCCCTGGGGTTCGCGGTGGCGGTGACCCACGCGGTGATCGAGGCCCTCCGTCCTTGGCGCGCGACCCTGACTCGCACCAGCCCCGGAATCTGGCTGTTCATGGCGACCACCGTGTGGATTCTGGGGTGGGAATCGCTGGTCCAATGGTGGTCTGCGTCGGGCTAGACATGCGAGCCGCTTCCGCTCCCTCCTGACGCAAGGTACGGTCCCTGCAATTCGAGGTCCGTTGCGGCCGTCACGATTGGCGGGACAAGGTTCCAGGTGATGTAATGCCAGCGGCCGCAGCGCTACCTGCCCGGTCCCAGAACGCAAGTCCGCCTGGCGTTCCGCCGTCGATTACTCCCGACCTACCCGATAGCTGCGCAACTCTCCTGAATGCATGTCGAGACGAAGCGCAGGGCCGGCACGGTCGCTGTGGTCCACCAGATCGCGGACCTTTCCCCGTGAAGGCAATCTCACGGTCACGTTGCGCCGATATCGCATCGAAGTATTGACCACGTAGTAGTAGGTGCCGTGACCCTGCGTGCGGATCTCGCGGACGACCACTTCCGGATCGTCGGCCGCGCCGGCGACAACCGTCGACGGCAAAGCCGGAACGGCGAGGAACGCCTGGTTGAACCGCCGCACATATTCCGGGAACCCGGTCGAGAATGCCGAGGCGCAGAGGTAGGCGAGGTTTCGCGGGTCGCCGTTGGCCACGGCGCGGGCCTCCAGCAGGCGGACGTGCGGTCCGGCTCGATCCACGTCGACGCAGACGTAGCCCAATTGTCCGTCGAAAGGCAGATTCGAGGCCCCTTTCGTGCGGTCGTGGTTGTCTTCATTGAGCGTGTAGTGGCGCACCACGGTCAGCCCGGCGGCCGAGCGGTAACGGTCCATCAGGTCCGTCCGGGCAACAGTGAACAGGCGCCCGATGGGCAGCGTGAGCATGACGTGGCGGCTGTCGCGGTAGCTCGCCGGATCGCCGTTAGGGGCCGAATGGTAATGTTCGCCACGCGGCGGCTTGCGCGGAATCCCTTCGCGGAAATCCAGGCTGTAGCCGTAATCGTCCTCCTTGACCACGGCGTCGTACGCTTTGGGGACCAGCGCCCAACGGAACCAACTGTCCGAAGGCTGTTGTCGGGCAAAGGCATCCCACCACGCCACGTCGTCGGTGGTGATCTGGACCGGCGCTCCATGGGGCTCCGACCGGCGGTCCCGCAGCATCGGGATCTGCTCGCACGTCCACGGGGTGAACAACAACTGGATTTCGTCGTCGTTGAGCCCCCCTGCCGCGTAGTCGCGAAGCGCGGCCCAGAACGCGGCACGGCGGCCCAGCCACCAGGCGACATAGCGGTCATAGAGCTTGCGGTCGCCTTCGTAGGAAGCGATCAGCGTCGTGCGCGTGGCGGTCCGGCCTGTTTCGTCGTTGGAAGACGCCTCGCGGAAGCGAGCCACGGTCGATTCGGCAAAGCTCATCGGCAGGTGATTGTCGCGCACGCGAAACCACATTCCGGCGAAGTGTGCCCGGTCCTTGTGCGCCACGATCGTCCGGTCCACGAGCCGCTTGGCGTCGGCCAATGTGTCGGGATCGGCGAGGTCGGCGTTGTGATCTTCGGTCCACCAGACCCCGGTGTAACGCTTGTCGTCCGGCTGGTGATAAAGCTTTTCTGCCCGCCGCTGCCAGGCCAGGCTGACCGGTTTGGCGGATTGACGGCCGATCGCCCCTTTGTATTCGTAGTACGGCAAGAGGTCGAGGCCCTCGGCGGCGATGCGGGGCACGGCCCGGTCCCAAAGATCCGCAAGCGGCGGCTTGGCGTTCATCACCCAGTCTTCGTCGCCGCTGTCCCACCCCTGGTTGAAACCGAACTCCAGCAGGTCCTTGGCGAAGGTGTTGATCCCCAGCACGCGCGAAAGCCTCGCCTTGTTGACGAGCCACTGGACCGGATCGGCCATGCCGCGATCGTTGGCGGCGGCGGCCGAAATCGCTTCGTCGGCCATTTCCTCGCGGAAGAAGACCCTTCGCCGTGGCAGTTCCGGCGGCGGGTACTCGATCTCGGCATAGAGCGACGCGACGTCAGGTACCTCGCGAAGCCGAATTCGCCCTAATGCCACACCTTCGGACCGAGGATCGTTGATTCGCTTCGATTGAAACACCAGCACGTGGAATCCATCGCCCGGGCCTGAAGCCCGCCCGCCGGGAGCCGGATCGCGTTGTGCGTACAGCCCCTGGAAGCGGTCGTGCAGGAAGAAAAGGGTTCGATAGCGCTGCCACTGCCCCGATTGCGGATAAGCTAGCGATTCGAGCGAGGGTTGGACGTACTGTTGCCGGGCGTCTCCCGTGGCGGCGCCGGTGGAAAAGCCCCGCACCAGGTCTGCCCCGCGGTTGGCAAGGAAGATTGTGCGAGGGACATCGTCCGGGTATTCTACTTCCAGCAGGTATGCCGCGCCGGGCTTCAATCCGCGGCTGCGGCCAAGAATCCACCCCATGACCTTCGGGACGTCGCCCATCGGCAGGGTGCGAGCTTGGCGTCCCAGCACCGTGGCAACGTGCGAAGATCCTTGGGGGTACTCGTGGATCGGCGGCTGGGCCGCTGTGTCGATCTCATCGACGACTTGGAACGAATCGAGGACGCGATCGAAGTCACCGCGTGCAGCCGCTGCCATGCCAAGGCAGACCGCGGCGCACAGCGTGAAAGACCTGGTGACGGACACGGCATGCTTCCTCCCGGTTCCCAAGCTTCCAGAAGACGCCGGCAATGGCGTTCTTCTCAGCGTAGCATGGGGAAGGACCGTCGGCCAGCCGGTTTCAGCCCGCCCTGCGCTGGGATTGCCGGATGGCGACGGATCCGCCTCCGGCCGACGCCCGCCTCTCACGCAGCGTGGGCAGCGTCTTCTGGAGGTCTTCGATCCGGGAAATCAGAGGCGTGAACTGGGGGTCTCGGGCAAAGAGGCCCTCTTGGTGTCTTTCGAGCACGAGAATCTTCAGCGCGACGAGTTGTGCCTGAACGTCGCGCAACTCGGCGTCACCGAACTCACCCTGCGACGCGCTGCGGAGGGCGTTCAGTTCCATCTTGTTGCAGATGCGGAGGTAGTCATCGGCCCCTTCCGCCTTCCGCCGCCGGTACCATTGCCACGCGAGGATCAATGCGGAAACGGCCGACACCAACATTCCGCGCAGGCTCTTGAGGTTCTCGACGAGATCCTTGTTGACCCAAGGATCGTGCCGACGCAGGTAGGCCAGCGTGCCGGCGTGGCTGGGGTATTCGCCCGAGCGCTGCAGCAGACTGGGATCCAGGGGCTGCATGCCGACGCGTCGCGCGAAGTCGCTCTCGTACAGCACTTCAAGCAATCGCCGGATAGCGACCTTGGAGACGTCGCGATGGGCGACGAGCACCGATCGCGTGCCCACCGAGTGCATCGGCTTGGCGGGGACCGCCGGATGCACGGCATAGGTATTGGCCGGGACGATCACGTCCTCCAAGTACGGTTTGCGAAGCGCCAGGGCATCGGCAAACGGCAGTTCCACAAGGCGATAACCGCACCGCTCGACGAGCTTCACGCCCAGCGGCGACGGAAGCGGCGAGAGGCCGAACACGGCGTCGGGCATCTGCTCCGGCGGCAGTTTGGGCAGTTCGGCGAACGAGCGGCTTTCGTCCACATAGTCCTTGCCGGCCTTGAGCCCGGCGAAATTCAGGATGTCGCCGGCAATAATCCGCACGCCGCTTCCCTCCGGGCCCAGATTGATGCGAAGGCCCTTGAGTCCGGCGATGCCTTCGGCCAGGTACTCGGGCTTGACGAACAGGTGAAGCGTCTCGCATTCGAGCATTGCCACCTGGCGGACGTTCTCGCCGGTGATCGCCAATCCGGCGGGAACGACGGCGGCGTCCAGTTCGCCGCGATTCACGCGGCCGATGATCGACTCCTTGGTTCCTCCACCCTTCTGGATCTCAAGCTTGAGGCCATTCTCGGCCGCCTCTTCGCAAAGCACGGGAATCAACGCCGGCCGGTAGATCAATTCGACGCCCGAGTTGATCGTCAGTGGGTGTTCGGTGCTCAGCGAATTCCAGTACCAGAACCCGGCCGACACGCCGAGGGCCAGAACCGCCATCACAGCGAGCAACCAGTTGCCGCGAAGGCGGGGGATCTTCAGCGACGCAGAACGATCCAGAGGAGTAGCCATGCCCGGTGAGCCTCCTTGCCAACCTGCGAAGACCGCTTTGCGTCTTCGCCCCAGGGTACCCAAGACCGCATTTATCCCCCGCCGTCCCCACAACGTCAAGACGAAGCCTCAACCGATAGGTGACAGCCGCCAAATCTGGAAAGGATGGGAGGTCTGGCCAATCATCTGTGCAGAAAGATGGGCCTTGATCGTTAGGTTGCCAACCGCTAGAAGCGACAGCTTCGTGATTGGGCACCCTGGTTTGGGTATTCAATGGAGATGGAGAGTCATTGGAGGAAATCCAGACCATAGACGCACCCCCCATTGCACGGACGTCGGGAGGGAGGGAAGTGTGAGACTACGACCTGACTCCAAAATGGTCACAAATTGCAGTGTGGCATGCAGCCAAGCGTCGCAAGACGTCTTGGCTAGACGCTCCGCCCAAGTCGCTCTTCCCTTTTTGAGTCGCCTCGATGATCTGACCGCTCGCATCTCAGAAGTGGTTCCCATGCGCCCACCAACGTCGCGATACGCGATTTCGGACGGCCAACAGGGATGCGCAACGTTCGTGAATCATTCACGATATCGCTCGGCCGCGAGTCGCTCCGTGCGCTCGCGGGGCCACTCCGCACAAGGGTGGTCGGCCTGCCACGCCTTCCGGATCGCCTCGCGGATGTCTGCGACCGGGGCGGGCAAATTCGTCACGAACTCGGCATGGGGGCGTCCCTTCCGATAGTCCGGCTCGCGGGGTGGCATCGCCAGGTAGCGATCGATCCACGGAAGAGGGAAATCGTAGAGAATCGTGCCGTGGTACACGAGATTTGCACGCTTCACGCGGAGACTATTGCCGGAGAACTTCTTGTCACCCAGCACCAAATCGCTGATCCCCCGACATCGCACAGCCGGCGCCAACGCGCATAGAGCGCTCGCTAGCGTCCCCAGTACACACTTGTGTGCCTCATCCACAGCTCGAAGGGCAGGGCGTGAGGTGACGCTCAGCACGACGGCGTACATGAGGCAACCCGGCCCGATGACCACCGAAGTCCCTCCACTGGAGCGGCGCAGGACGGGAATTCCGTCACGTTGGCAAAGATCTGCACGCACCTCGCGGGCGATGTCGGACGAACGGCCCACGACTACCGCCGCGTGATCGGCCTCCCAGAAGCGCAGCGTCTCCAGATCGCCTGCCGACTCCGCCTCGTCAAGAAGCGCCTCGTCAAGCGCGAGGTTTTCGGCGAGCGTAGGAAGCGTGAGGTCCAGATAGCGCATGGCCATCCATTTTCGCCGATGGAGCTTGGAGCCGAAAGGTGTGGCCACACGAAAATGCGGACCACTTCGCGGCAGCCAGGGCTAGTAATACCTTCGTCGCCGGCTCGCCCGGCTCGCGGCAGAGAAGAACTTCATCATGTGGAAGACAATGGCCCCGACGCCGATGGCGGCAAGGTAGTTCTTGATGTCATTCCAGAGGGGGGTTCCCGACGCATTGGAATCGGGCAGCTTGGCCACGACTTCTCCCCCCAGGCTTCCGGCAGCCGGCTGCGGCGACGCAGACGGCCAGCCCGTTTCGCCGGCAGCGATGGCGACCGTCGGAGGGGAGGACACATTCGCCGTGATCGCGGGGTTCGGGTCGGGGGGCGGGGCCTGCGAAATGGCAGAGGGGGATGCTGGGCGATCCGGCACGGTCGCGGGCGGTGCCGAGGCGACAAGCGCAGGTGGTGGGGAAGCGGCCGTTGGCCGTTGGGCGAGCACGGCTGGATTGGGTTGCAGGCGGAAGAAGTCGTCGCGAACCGCAGTCAAGAACGCGCGCACGCGACCGCAGTAACTTCCGGAAGTCTGCCCCGCCGCCGTACCGAATAGCACGCCGGCCAACTCGCCGCGGCCATTGAAGATCGGCCCGCCGGAATCGCCCTGACGTGCCGGCGCCGAAAGCTCCACCATCTCGAAGGGCTGATTGGGGGCGGGTGCAACATATTGGGTGCACCGGCCGGTGATCGTTCGGTACTGCCCACTGCCGTAGCCGGCGATCGTGAGCGGCTCACCGGGGCGCGGTGGCACGCCGGCCAACGGAACCGGGTCCACGTTGGGACGCCAGATGGCCAGGGCCGCCAGGTCCCATTCGCGGTCGGTCCTAAGCACCGAGGCCGTGGAACGGAAACCGTTGGGAAAGGCCACCGCGATGGGGCCAGCGGCATCGCGTACGACGTGCCAGTTGGTTACCACCAGGCCGTGATGTTCGCTGACCGCGACCAGCGTGCCCGAGCCAAGCGAGAATCCGTCCCGGTCCGTGGCAATCACGCGCACGACTGCCGGATGCATGGCGCCGGGCATTTGCGCCCACGCAGTTCCGAAGGCGGCGGCGACAGAGGCCAGCACTCCCAACAGAAGAGTTGCCCTACTGGTCGCCCGGGGCGCTTGACAGAGTCGGCTGGGGACAGATGTTTCCAGGTTCCCAGGATGTCGGAGGGCATTGCTGCGCGCGGTGCGATTGCCCGCGCATCGCGTCGCGGTGCAGAATTCTTCGGACTGACCCGGGCTACGAAACCTCATGGATCACCAGACGCCTGTCGGGTCGGCGCCGCGGCGGTCTATTTGGCCGCGACGATTCGCGCGGTACGGCGCTGAGCCTCGTTGCGGACGATTTTCCGCAGCAATTCGCGGCGGAGCCGCTCCAACTCGGCCGAGCGTGGAGATGGATTTTTGATGGTTTGCATGGACATACCTACGCCGCAATCGGCCGTCCTCCTCGAAGGTCCTCGCTGCGCTGTGGAAAGGCCTGACCCGCGTTGTGCAACTGCTTCAAGCGGTGCAATTCCGCACGGAAAGCGTCTTCCACGAGCTTGGTCAGGGTCAGCCGGACGGGATAGCCGGCAAGATACACCGCGGCATCACGGGCTTCTTCCAGTAGATCGATCGGCACGTAAAGCGTCGCCCGCACCTTGCAGGCGGTTGTTGCGCGATGAATCTTCATCGGCGGAGCCTCCTCGGCGCTTGCGCCACACGTTTCGTCAAACGTCCTACGTTTTCGCTGCTAGCATTGAGTTCGGCCGCGCAGGTCGGAGGCGTTGAATCGTCTTCCCCAGAGTGACAACGCTTCCCACACAGCTAGAGACGCCGGCATCGGAAGGGTTTGGTCAGGCGGAAGAGTCTCTCCAATCCGCGCAATCTCGTCGTGCACGCCGTGGCGTCCACGAATGGTGAGGCCACGATCGCCGATCCGCGCAACCTGTTGCCGGGCGGACGGTTGCATCCACGTCAGCGGGATTGGCCCCTTGAAACGACACGCGCAGATTGACGGACTCCGCAAAGCGGCCTGTGCCAATCATCCTTGCCGCCGGATCGCGGTCGACGAGATGTCGTCGCGGAACTCCTCCGGGGGGACTTCCTGGCAGAGGTCGCGCAGCGGCGGCTGAAGATCAAGATCCCCGAGTGTCAGAAAGCGGCCCTCGTGCTGGCGGCCGAAGACCAGGAAACGGCAGCCACGTTCGGCCATCCGTTCCATGGCCGATTGCCAGGCGGCCGGATCACCGCCGTGATAGCGGGGTTTGGCGATCCGTTGGAGCGTGTCGACGCCGACCACGAATGCGACTCCGGGGAAGTACGCCGATTTCTCCTCAAACGTTCCGGCGCGGGTGAGCCACACGACTTGCTCCGGCGCGAACTGCGCCAGGCGGCGATCGATCTCGATGTAGTCCAAGGGCGGCTTGTCGACGTTGAGCACCGTGATCTCGAACTCGACCGGGGCGCCGAGTTTGAGCCGGGCGATCTCGGCCATGCGGCGATGGCCGGCGTGCAGCGGTTGGAAGGCCCCGGGAAACACGATCCGGGGCGGCTTGGCGGTTTCGTTTCCATCTGCGGCGTGCCGCACCACGCCGACCTCCGCGGCGAGCAACGCCTGCCACGATCGAGGCGCAGTCACCCGTCGCTCCTCGATCCGCTCTTCGGCTGCGAGTCCCGGATCCAATCGCTCGGTGAGTCCACAGGCCTGCGCCACGGCATTGAGGACGAGGCGTGCCGCAACTTGCTCTTCCTCTTCGCGCGTGCGGCGGCCTTTGATCAACTCGACGGATCGGCTCACGGTAGCGTCCGCGGTCTGGATCGCCACGTGGATGCGGTGCGGTCCCCGTTTGGGACGATCACTCGCGAGGCTGGCCGTACACGCGACGCCCGCGACAGCCGGCGATGCCGGCGCCGGTTCCAACGGCGAATGGACTCTCGCATAGTGGCACGCGCGCCAATAGGCCGCCATGGCCATGGCCCGTCCGGTTGGCTCGGCGCAGAACTGATCGGGGCGGCCTCGCAGCAGGGCGATCATGGCCGCCTCGCTGTAGGGCACGACCGCTTCGAGCACGGTCTGCGAGGCGCCGGGCACCTGAAGCAGCTTAGCAATCGCGAGGCTCCCTCCACCGGTCACGGCCAATACGAGGCGCACCGGACTCTCGTGGATATGCTCGACGAGTTCTTTGGAGTCACAGCGTGCCATGGCCGGACATCAACGGTCGCGCTCGGGGGGACGGCGCGCGAGTTCCTCGCGAAGGCGCGCCACTTCCGCTTCTGCGGCCCGCCGGGCTTCGGCTTCCCGGCGAAGGGCTTCCGCCTCGCGGTTGGCTCGCTCGACCGGCGCCAGGAGGCGCTCCCCGGTGTCCGCACGGTAGAACTGGAGCGAGCCGCTTTCCACGCGCAGCCGCGGCCCCAGTTCTCGGCTCAGGAGGCCGCCGTCCGAATCCGGCTCGATCCTCTCGTAGTCGCTTTCGGCAAGCCGGTGTCCCTGCAAGGGCGGATCGAGGTATTCCTGGTCCGGATCGAAGAGGAAATACTCCTTCACGCCAAGCTGGGCGTAGAGTCTCGGCTTGTCCAAGGTGTCCTTCCGGCGACTTTTGCGCGAGGTGGTCTCGATCACCACGTCCGGCCCTTTGCCTTCAATCCAGGTCTTGTAGATTCGACGGCGCTGGACCGCGACTCCCTTGACGACGAA
Organism: uncultured Planctomycetaceae bacterium; assembly: GCA_964518805.1. Classification (GTDB taxonomy): domain Bacteria; phylum Planctomycetota; class Planctomycetia; order Pirellulales; family Thermoguttaceae; genus CALFBP01. Next base: position 14,472 of record CAZFKF010000020.1, read on the forward strand.
GGCGTCGGGCACCAGTTGCTTGCGCGGGTTGCCCTGCTCGTAGTACACCAACAGATCGCCGGACACGTA
>CAZFKF010000021.1:0-14417 GCA_964518805.1 uncultured Planctomycetaceae bacterium
CGATCAGCGCGCTTTGCATCTCCTCGAAGACGGCGACGTGGTGCACGTCTTGAAGCGAGAGATTCCGCCGGTCTCGGTGATCGGGTTGGTGCAGAAGCCCGGAGAATTCGAGTATCCGGCCAATCGGCCCCTGTACCTGCTGGACGCCATCGCGCTGGCCGGCGGCGTTTCCAGCCCGGTGGCCGACAAGGTCCTCGTGCTTCGCCGTCCGGCGGGTAAGAAAGACCCCGCCAGCATCGAGATCAGCATCCAGGCCGCAAAGCATCAGCGCGAGAACATCGAACTGCAGCCGGGCGATACGGTGTCGGTGGAGCGAACGCCGGCCACGGTGGTCGTCGACTCGCTGCAAACGTTCTTCCGTGTCGGTTTCACCAGCGCCCTTCCCGGATTCTAACGACGCTCCGAATCATGGTGCACGAATCCCCTCGACCCACCGACAGCGAACCGAGCGCACAGCCGGGCACGATGGTTGCCCAGAATCTGCTCCGCTTTCTGCTGGCGGTCCGCTACCGCAAGAACGTCGTCATCTTGTCGCTGGTCGTTGCCGCGATTCTGGGCGGCCTGTACTACGCCACCGTGACCCGCTACTACGCCTCCAAGGCGGCAATCCTCGTCACCCAGGTGGGCGACAATCATCTCAACACGTCGATGACCGGCGAGGAATCGCAGCGGCGAAACACGATGCCGACCTTCGAGAGTATGATCCGCAGCGCGAAGGTCGTGGAAAGGGCGCTGGAAAGCCTCGGCCCGGACGATCGCATCGATCTCGCCGGCGTGCCCAAGGAGCGCTGGATCGAAACCCTTCAGAGGCGGATCTCGGCACGCGCCGTTCGCGCAACCAGCATTCTCGAAGTCACCTACTCGTCGCGCGATCCTCAGGTTGCGGCGCGCGTGGTCAACGCCGTCGTCGAATCGTACCTGGACTTCATGCGCGAGATGCACCAGGGAACGACATCCGCCCTGATGGACCAGTTGTCAAAGCAGCGAGCCGAGGTGAACAAGAACCTCCGGGCCGTTCAGGACAGACTCGTTCAGGCCCGGCAACAGCTCAATGACATCAAGTTCGACTCGGAAGCCAAGACGCTGCACCCCATGCTCGAGCGCTGCGTGTTCTTCAACAACGCGCTCATCACCTTGCAAAAGCAGCGCGCCGAATTGGAGGCTTCGTGGAAAGCCATCGACAACGCGGTGCGCAACGGCGAGGACATCGGCCAGCACCTGATGGCCCTCGGCGACGTGGCGGGACGTGAGATGCTGATGAGCATGCTCGGGCTCGGTCCTCGCGACAGCACGGCCCAGGCGAATCTAGAACAGCGCCTGATGGAAGACCGCGCCACGCTGACGCGAATGCAGGCCGAATGGGGACCGAATCATCCCGAACTGCTGGCGCTGCGCGAGCGAGTCGCCGTCACCGAACAGTTCCTCAACGGATACCAGGATCGCCTCCAGGATCGGATTGCGGAGATGCGCAAAGGGCGATTGGGACCATGGCTTCTGGAGACGGTGCGGCAACGCCTGGATGAGATCCGCGAAAAGGAAGCGCAGATTCAAGGCTACTATGACGAGGCTCGCCGGGATGCGATCGGCCTGAGCGGCCAGTTGCTCCAAATCCAGGACTTGGAGCGCGACGAAAAGCGTTTCACGACGGAAGACGACGAACTGTTCCGGAAGATCACGGAAATCGACCTGCGCAAGGATGGCTCCGACGTCCGCACGGCGGTGATTCAGCAGCCCGAGCCTGCGCTCCGGCCCGTCTCGCCCCGGCTGAGCTACGTGATGATCCTCGTCGTCTTCGGCGGATTCGGGGCGGGCCTGGCCCTGGTTCACCTGCTCGACGCCCTGGACGACCGTTTCCGGTCGCTGGACGAGATGCAAAGCCGGCTCGGCGTGGCGGTGCTGGCGATGGTCCAGCAGATGAAGGGCGCCGACGCCGCGGGCCTGGAGGCGACGACGATGGACGCGGCGCCGACTTCTCCCGAAGCCGAAGCCTTCCGCACGCTCCGCACGGCCCTGGAACTCTCTCACGCCGACGCCCGGCAGATCGTCATCTCCAGCGCCGAGCCCGGCGACGGCAAGACAACCGTGTTGGCCAACCTCGCGGTCGGGTACGCGCAGTCGGAAAAGCGAACGCTGCTGATTGACGCCGACTTGCGCCGGCCGGGTCTCACGCGGATGATGGATCTGCGGGGCATCCACGGACTCTCGGAAATCCTCCGTTCCGACGGGGACCTCGCGGAGCAGGCCGCCATCAACATCCAGGCTTCAGGGCTCAAGGGCTTGGATATCCTCCCGTCGGGCCCCCGTCCGACGAATCCCCACGAGCTTCTGGCGAGTGCCCGATTCTCCCAATTCCTGGCCTGGGCCGCCGGAGTCTACGACCAGATCCTCATCGACAGCCCACCCCTCTTGGCCACCAGCGACACCGCAATCATCGGACGGCTCGTCGACGGCGTGGTCCTCGTCGTCCAGCCCGCCAAGAATCGCCGCCGGCTGGTCACGCGGGTCGTGGAAAGCATGCAAATGCTGAAGATTCCGATCCTTGGCTTGGTGATCAACCGCGTCGGTTCCGACCAGGATCAAGGCTACTACAGCTACCATAGCGGCTACGGCTATGGGTACGGATATGGATATGGATATGGAAACGGCTACGGCTACGGAAACCAGGAACACGATGAGGACATCGAGGGCGACGACGACGCGTCGTCCGCCGACGAATTCGACGCATCCGATGACGCGTTTTCGCCAAGGGAACCGAGGCCCCGCGCCCGAACGATCCGCCGTCGAGCTGCCTAGGGATACGTGAGAATGCCCTTCCACCGCGCCAGAACGAGCAGCACCGCGAAGGGGCCCGCCGACCGGTTCGACGACGCGAGTGCGCCCGCGATGCGCGTGGTCGACGTCTCGCTGGCAGCCTGCCTGTTCGTGGTGCCGTTCCTGATGGCAGGGCGTCACCCGGTCGGACAAGCGGTGTTGATCGCTCTCTGCCTGATCGCGGCCGTGGCCTGGACGATCGGTCAGGCCGTCCATGTGCGCGCGCCGTTTTGGGCAACGCGATTGGCCCCAATCATGCTTCTGGGCATGGCGGTCGTAGCCCTGCAGGTCGTTCCTTTGCCCGAAGTGATTCTCGACAAGATCAGCCCCAAGATCGGGGCGCTGCTGCCGTTGTGGAATTCGCATCTCGCTTCGTCCGCACAGATGGGGGAGTGGAAGACTCTCTCGCTCACGCCCGCAGCGACTCGCGACGGACTCATGCTCCTCGCGGCGTACGTGCTGCTGTTCCTGGTCACGGTGCAAAGGGCGCGTCGCGTCGAGGATGTGGAACGGTTGCTGCGATGGTGCGCGGCCACGGCCGCAGTCACGGCACTCTACGGCCTGATCCAGCTTCTGAGCAGCAACGGGAAGTTCTTCTGGTTCTACGAGTATCCGTACACCACCACACTCGGTCTGGCCAAGGCGAACTTCACCAACCGGAATCACTTCGCCCATTTTCTTGCCTTGGGGCTGGGGCCGCTTCTGTGGTGCGTCCAAGCGGCGTTCGCCGGGAACCGATCCCTGCGCAGCACGCCGCGATCGGACTTCGCCGCCGCTCGGCCTCCGCGCGAGCTGAAAGCCTACCTTCTGGCCTTGACGGTGGGCCTCGTCCTGTTCGCCGGCCTCTTGTCGCTCTCGCGAGGCGGAATGATCTCGATGGCTGTGGCGACTGGGGTGACGACGGCCCTTTGCTGGCGCAACTGGTCGGGAAGCAAGCACGTCGTTGCCCTATTGGCCGGAGTCGGAATCCTCGTCGCCTTGTTGCTGAACGTCTTTGGATTGGAGGGCGTGAGCAACCGATTCGACGACCTTCGGTCCTGTTCCGCAGAACGGCTTGACCGCAGCGGCAGCCGGCGATCCATCTGGACTTCTGCAGTCAAGACGATCGCCGAGTTCCCGGTCTTGGGCACCGGCGTGGGAAGTCATGGCGAGGTTTATCCGATCCACTACTCCAACGACTTGTGGCAGACCGACCGCGAGTTCACGCACGCCGAGAGCAGTTACCTGCAAGTGGGCGTAGAAACCGGACTGGCGGGACTCTCGCTGGTCGTCGCCACCATCCTCTGCTGCGGATTTTGGTGCCTGGGCGGGTTGCTCCGCGCGCCGCCCCCGCGGATTGTCGCCTGTCTTGGCGCGATCACGGGAAGCCTTGCGGCGACCGCCGTTCACGGGTTCGCCGACTTTGTCTGGTACGCGCCGGCCTGCACGACGGTCATCGTCATTCTTGCGGCGTGCGCTGCGAGACTTTGGCACCAGGCCGGAATCCGCGAGTCGCGATCCCAATGCACGAGGACTTTGGACCGCGGTGACCGTCGCCGCGCAACCGATCCGCCTCCCGGTTGGCTGGTGCCCAGATATGCGTATCTCGCGAGCGCCGCGGTCTTGGTGTTGGCTGGAAGCTGGGTCCTCAAGAGCCAGATCGGGGCGGCCCTGGCCGAACCATCTTGGGACGCATACCGCCTGTCGCGCATCGCACTCGATCGGGCCCTGGAACGATCGAAGACAACCGAGGGGACAGCCTCCCCGAACAGCGGCGTGGAATCGGAGCAACGCCGCGTCGACTTGCTTCAGACGTTCCTCAGTTGGCAGCCGGACCACGCCCGCGCCCACCTCGATCTGGCCGAATGTTGCCTGCGTCTGTTCGACACCATGCAGGCGGGCAGCGACAACCCGATGTCGCTGGGCAGTGTGCGCGACGCAGCGATGAGGTCTCGATTTTCATCCCGACGGGCACTCGACCTCTGGTTGAGCCGCGCCGTTGGCGATCATGCCCGCCTCCTGGATCAGGCGCTAGGGCACGTGCGCCGAGCCCTGGCGTTGTGCCCGCTTCAAGGCCGAGGATACCTCTACCTAGCGGAACTGTGTTTCCTGGAAAATGGCGGGGAGGAGTGGAAACGGGAGTATATCCAGCAGGCACTCCAAGTCCGCCCCTATGACGGCGACGTACTCTACGCGGCGGCGCGCGAGGCCATGCTGTCCGGCGACCAAGAGGGCTGGCTGAAACTGGCCCGCCGGTCGTTCCAGTCCGGACGACGTTCTCAGCGCCGGCTGATTGCCGATCTCGTCGGGTCATGCCACGAGGAATTGCTGGAGAGCGTGGTGCAGTTGGTGGACCGCGAGTTCCACCCGGACCTGGAATCGCTTCGCTTTCTTCTCGCAACCGTCCGGCAGCGTGGGCAGCCTGCGCCGTTGTTCTGGATTCAGCGGCGTTGTGCCGAGCAGGCCGCGATCGATGCACAAGCCAGCCGAGGGGAAGACGCCGCTCGGTTGTGGAATGAAGCCCGCAAACTCTATCGGACGGTCGGCGACGAAGTCCTGGCCCGTCAGTGCGCTCACAACGCCGCGACGAGCGATCCGCAGAATTTCGAGGCGCGATACTGGTTGGCCATATCGCTGATGGAGGAGAAGCGGCCGGACGAGGCGGAACCGCACTTGCAGTGGTGCATGCGACGCCGCCCCACAGACGCGAACGTGGAGGCCAAGTGGAAGGAGGCCGCCAGAGCGCGTTTGGATCAGCGCCGCGAGGCAGCCAGAAGGTCAACGGCACGAGGCAACTCCTACTGAGCGCATGCCATCGCGAAGTGCCAAGGGAGGACTTGGATGAATCAGCGTGACATCCTCCGAGTGGTCGCCGAACCGGTGGAGCCGTTGGAAGGCTCCCGTGAATGCGGCTCCACGGTCGAACCGCCTGCGGGCAGCCATCGCGCGGATGCCGCCGAACCGCAGCGTTTGAGCCGAGTCGGACCCCGCCGGGGGTCGACCTCCTGGTATCACGTTCGGAGTTCCTTTCTCGTCTCGGGCCTGTTCGTGCTTGTGTTCTGGGGCATCCACGCTCTCTGCTACTGGCTGCGTTTCGAAGGAGCGATCGGGTCGGACGACATGCGATCCCTTCGAGCAACCGTCGGCTGGATCGTTCTTGTCAAATGGTTGGTCTTTCTTGCGTTTCGCGTGCAGCACGGCTGGGGTCGGCTGGTGACCTTCTACGATCTGGTCGCCCTGGCCAAAGCGACCACCGTCGGCCTGTTGGCAATTCTGCTGGTCGACCGCTTCTTCATTGCCGCCCACGTCATTCCGCGAAGCATTTACTTGCTCGATTGGGGCGCTACGATCGTGATCCTCGGCGGCGTCCGTTCGGCTCGCCGCGGAGTGCGTGAGTTCGCCTGGTTCCCGTTCCTGCCCTCGAACCAAATCCCCACCCTGATTGTCGGCGCCAACGACGCCGGCGCGCTTTTGCTGCGGGCGATTATCCGCGACGGAAAACGGACCTACCGAGTTCTCGGGTTCATTGATCGGGACGCGTGCCGCCTGGGCGCCAGGATCGACGGCGTGCCGATCATCGGCACGCTGGATCAGACCCAGAAACTCGCCGACCGCTACAATGTCGAGGAGTTGCTCGTGGTCAAGGACGGTCTCTCCGGACAAGACATCCGCCAATTGATCGATAGTGCCCGCAAGTGCCGGCGCACGGTGCGCGTGGTTCCCAGTTACGATCAATTGATCACGGGAAAGGTGTGCATTCAGCCGCGGCCCGTGGCGATCGACGACTTGCTGCGTCGCGATCCGGTGGCGTTGGACATGCAGTCGATCCGCCGTTGGATCGACGGCCGCGTGCTGCTCGTCAGCGGCAGTGCCGGAAGCATCGGTTCGGAGATCTGCCGGCAGCTCCTGCAGTTCTCGCCCGAACGGCTGGTATTGGTCGACCGCTCGGAGAACGGGCAGTTCTTCCTCGATCGGGAGCTGCGCAAACTCGGCAAGCGCGTGGCAATCGACGTTTGCATCGCCGATCTTCTCGATCGGGCTCGGATGCACGACATCCTGCGCGAGCATCGACCCGAGGTCATCTTTCACGCCGCCGCGTACAAGCACGTGCCGCTGATGGAAGCGCACCCGGGCGAGGCTGTCAAGAACATCATCACCGCGACGCGACAACTGGCCGACCTCGCCGCCGAGTTCGACACCGAGTCCTTCGTGATGATCTCGACCGACAAGGCCGTGAATCCCACGAGCGTCATGGGCGCGTGCAAACGCGTGGCCGAGAAGTACGTGCAGTCGCTGACCCACAGCTCGACGTGCCGCTTCATTACCGTGCGGTTCGGAAACGTCCTCGATTCGGCCGGCAGCGTGGTGCCGATCTTCCGTCAGCAGATTCTCGAGGGTGGGCCGGTCACCATCACCCATCCCGAAATGAAGCGGTTCTTCATGACCATCCCCGAAGCCGCTCAGTTGGTCATTCAGGCGGGGGCCATCGGCCAGAGCGGCCAGATTCTGTTGCTCGACATGGGCCAACCGGTCCGCATTGTCGACCTGGCGACCGACATGATCGAGTTGTCCGGCCTCCGCGTCGGCGAAGACATCGCGATCGATTTTGTTGGGTTGCGACCCGGCGAAAAACTCTACGAGGAGCTGCACTCGACCGGTGAGCGGGAATTGCCCACCTGCCACCCGAAGATCATCGTCGCCGATCATCAGCCGACGGAGCGGGATTCGATCGCCCGCGCCGTAGACCGCCTGCAACGTCTCGCCGAGAACGCGCAGTACGAGGTGGTGCCCCGATTGGAGGAACTGCTCCCCGAGTACCGCCACACGCGTCCCTCGGCCCAACCACGGCGCCGCGCGGCCGCCTGAGGTCACCGCTGACGACCATGGCATGCCGCTCCAAACGCGGCACCGTGACTTCCTCGCGTGGCCAGCGGCTTGTTCAGCCGCAGGGCTTCGATCGGGTCTTAGCGTGAGGCTTTCCAGGCCGGATAGAACCCGAAGGCGATGCCCACGGCGGCAGAGACCGCCACGGCGGCGATGATTGTGGTCAGGGACGCTCTCGTGGGCCAATGGACGATCGATCGCACGAGGATCGACACGCCTCGTCCGAAGGTGATGCCTCCGCCCTGGTCCCTTTTCTGATCCCCGTTACCAGCATTGCGAGCGAGGAGACCGGCATCCACTCGCCAGGAAGCGCAACGCCGTACGAGAGGCCCAGATACAGCGCGAAAACGATCAGGATTCGCGTGAAGAACGCCAGATCGCGTCCCTCGGACAGGAAGCGAACGTCATGCTCGCCGGTTCGTTCGCGCGGGGTCATGTTGCCAATACCCGTTGTCACCCCAGGCTTGCATGTCGCGCGAAGCGCTCGCCGCAGGCATCACCCTCCTGGCGTCTCGGGTGGCTGCCCACGATAGCTGCGATCCAACAGATCCATGGGGTGCATGACGGTCAGCGGCTGGCGTTTCTGGCGGACCTCGCGGCCGATCTGCAGCAGGCATCCCGCGTTCGAGGCCAGCACGATATCGGCCTTGGTGTGGAGGATGTTGTCGAGCTTGCGGGCCATGAGCTGCTGGGCCATCTTGGGCTGATTGAGGTTGTACGTGCCTGCCGACCCGCAGCAGATCTCGGTCTCGGGCAGGTCGCGCAAGACGAGCCCCGGGATCTGGGCCAGGAGCCGTCGCGGGGCCTCGCGAACCTTCTGGGCGTGGCCCAAGTGGCAGGCGTCGTGGTAGGTGGCCACGGCCTCGATCTTGCCGGCCGGCGGGATCAGACCGAGTTGATCGAGGAACTCGTTGATGTCTTTGACCTTGGCGGAAAATCGGGCCCGGGCCGGCTGGTGTTCGTCCTGCCAGTGCAGCCCGTACTCCTTGAGCATCGCCCCGCAGCCGCCGTGGTTGACGATCACGGCGTCGATTTCGTCGAGGTCGAACGCCGCCACGTTGGCGTCGGCCATCTTTTGCGCACCATCGCGAGAGCCGGCGTGGTAGTGGATCGCTCCGCAGCAGCCTTGGCCTTGAGGGATAAGGATGTCGCACCCGTTTTCCTGGAGCACACGCAGCGTGGCCCAGTGCGTGTGGCGGAACATGGCATCGGCCACGCAGCCGACGAAGAACGCCACGCGGGCGCGCCGCCTGCCGATGGCGGGAAGGAACTTGGGCAGCTTGGGTCCGCCGTCGATCGGCGGCCCGACCAACGTCACCATCTGCCCCAGGCGCCCGGGAATCAGCCGGAACAGGCCCAGGCGCTCCGCCAGCCCGTACAGCCCCAGACGCTGCGCCCAGCGCACCGGGGTCATGGCCAGGCGAATTCGATTCGCATAGGGAAACAGCCGGAAGAGGATCAGTTCGCGGAACCAATCGAAGCGCTTTGCCAGGCCGGTCTCCGACTCTTCCACGGCCAGCCGGAAGGGCTCGATGAGGCGGCCGTAATGGACCCCGGACGGGCAGGCCGTCTCGCAGGCCCGGCAGTCGAGGCAGAGGTCCAAGTGGCGTCGCATGCGAGGGTCGAGCTCCATGCGCCCTTCGGCCACCTGGCGCATGAGGTAGATCCGGCCGCGCGGGCCGTCGTTCTCGTCGCCCAGTTCGGTATAGGTCGGGCAGGCCGACGTGCACAGGCCGCAGTGAACGCAGTCGAGGAACAGGCCGAAGTCGATCGCGGCCGCGGGGTTCCCGTTCTCGGCGTGCGGGTTCTTTTTTTGATAGTTGTCGTTCATGTCGCTGGTGTCGTGATCGTTGGGCCCGGCTTTCCCGTGCCCGGCACGATGGGGTCGTTCGCCGCTCAGGGGGTTGGCGGGGTGAACCGGTAGCGTCCGCGGTTGAGAATCCCCTTGGGGTCAAACTGCTTCTGGATGGACTGCATGACCGCCCAGCCTTCTGGAACCGGCCCGAAGAGGCTTTCGCGGCCCAGTTGCGCGCCGTCGGGCTCTCCCAGGACGACCATGTGGCCTCCGGCCGCCTGCACTTCGGGCCGCAATCGCTCGTCGACCATGGCGGCGCACTGGCCGGCTGCCACGGAGAGCCGCGCCAGCACGATCCCGTTTCCGGCGTGGGCCTGGATCGAGGCCGACGAGTCCAACTCGCGCACGCGGCGGACCAGGCCGGTCACGGCCGACGGCAGAACGTCGATGCGGACCACCAGGCGATCATCCTGCGACGGCGCACCTGCAAATCCGGCTAGGCGGTTCCACAAGAGGTCAGCCTGCTTTCCGGTCACCGTGGCGGCGTTGGAAACGCCGGCTTCGCGCCACTCGTCCTGAAGCTGCGCGGTCATCCATTCCACTTCGGCCTGCGAGCCTTCCACGCCCACGGCAAGACCGAAGGATGGGGCTCCGGCCCGTCCTGAGCCGTTGCCTGATGGGAAGGAACTGGAGATTTGCTTTGTGTTGTTGGCCAAGAAGGACGGGTCGGAGCTCCATCCTACCGGGGCGGTTAGGAGTTCTATGGCTGTGGGCAGGGTGCGGGTCTGGACCAGGCGGGACAGGAGGTCTTCGGCAGCGTCGCAATCGGCCACCTGGCAGATCACGAAGGCCGACGTTTCGGGCATCGGCTTGACCATCAAGGTGACTTGCACGATGACGCCCAAGGTGCCGTGCGAGCCGGTCAAAAGCCGGCAGAGGTCGTACCCGGCGGCGTTCTTGACCACGCGGCCCCCGGCGGAAAAGACCGTACCCGTGCCATCCACGACGCGGATGCCGATCACGTAGTCGCGCATCGTTCCCCAGCGCAGTTGGCGCGGACCGGAAGCGTTGGCCGCCACGGCCCCGCCCACCGTGGCCCGCACCGGGTCGGCCACGTCGATCGGCAGACGCTGGTTTTGCCCGGCCAAACGCTCGGCCAGTTCGGCCATGGTCAGGCCGGCCTCGACGGTGATCGTGAGGTCGCGGGCCGGGTAATCGACGATCCGCTTCAAGCCGCCGAACGACAAGCCCACGCCCGGCTCGCGCGGCCGAAGACCGCGGCCGATCCGGGTGTTGCCGCCGATGGGGAACAGCGGGGTCCCGTCGCGCCATGCCCGTTGGACCGCGCCGGCCACGGCATCCTGGTCGGAGGGCGCGATCGATTCGATCAATGGGAGTTGGTCAGGTTCGTTTTCCACGTTGTGCTCATCCTCAACTCAGGGCAACGCCCGCCGCGTCGGGCTCGTGCGCGCGGCTTGAACCCCGTCCGAACCGGGCAGCAGTTTGCCGGGGTTGAGCCGTCCGGCCGGGTCGAACGCCTCGCGGACCTTTGCCATGCTCGCCAGGTCCGTTTCGCCGAACAACCGGCTCATGAAGGCGCGTTTCTCGACGCCGATGCCGTGCTCGGCGGTCACGCTGCCGCCGCAATGGATGCACTCTTCGAGCAGTTCCTCACCGGCGGCGAGCACGCGGGCCACTTCCTCCTTGTCGCGTTCGTCGAACAACAGGATGGGATGCACGTTGCCGTCGCCGGCGTGCGCCACGTTGACGATTCGCACGCGGTGCTTGGCCGAGATCTCGGCGATCCTGGCGAGGATGTGCGGCAACCGCGTGCGCGGCACCACGCCGTCCTGGATGCAGTAGCTGGGGCTCAAGCGGCCCACCGAGCCCACGGCCATCTTGCGGCACTTCCACAGCAGGTCGCGTTCGGCGGACGTGGCGGCCTGAAGCACCTCGCGGGCCCGCCATTTCTGGCAGAACTCGACGACGGCCTGCTGCTGCCGGTCGAGCCCTGCGGCCAGACCGTCCAACTCGATGACGACGATCGCCTCGGCGTCGAGGGGAAAGCCGAACTGGTAGGCCGCTTCGACGGCCGCCACGATGCCGCGGTCCATCAACTCCATGGCGGCGGGGACGATGCCGGCGCCGATGATGTCGCTGATGGCGTTCGTGGCGTCGTCCACCGTGTTGAAGATGGCCCGCAGCGTGCGGTAGTCCTGCGGATTGCGAGTCAGCCGCACCCACACCTTGGTGATGATCGCCAGCGTCCCTTCGCTGCCCACCAGCACTCCCAACAAATCGAGGCCGGAGGGATTGGACACCGGCCCGAGGCGCACGATGTTGCCGTCGCCGAGCACGGCCTCCAGCCCGAGGACATGATTCACCGTGACGCCGTACTTCAGCGTGTGCGGTCCGCCGGCGTTGGTGGCCACGTTGCCGCCGATGGTCGATGCGCCTTGGCTGGAGGGGTCGGGGGCGAAGTGGTATCCGCTGCCGGCCAGGGCGCGGCTCAACTGAATGTTGGGCACGCCGGCCTCGACCACGGCGAGGCGATTGCGCAGATCGATCTGGACAACGCGGTTCATGCGCGTGAGCATGACAACCACGCCGCCGCCCAAGGGCAGACACCCTCCGGCCAAGCTCGTGCCGGCCCCCCGAGGCACGACGGGGACTCCGTGCTGGGCGCAAATCCGAACCACAGCCGCCACCTGCTCGGTCGAGCGAGGGAAGACAACCGCGTCGGGCTGGTTCTTCTCAATCGTGTATCCGTCGCACTCGTAGACCACCAACTCCGACAGGGCCGAGAGAACGTTTTCGTTGCCCAAGGCCCGGCGCAACTGCCCAACCAAGGAGGTGGATGTGGTGGCGCTCATGAAGGGTTTCCAAAAGGGTCCGACTCGTTGTGCGAGGCCGAATGCCCCACGCCTGTTTGCGACATTATAGATTACCGGAGGGAGAAGAGCGAGACGCTGGGGAGAAGAGGGGGGCCGGGAAATGGGGAAAGGGGGAAAGGGGGAAAGCGGGAGATGGGGAGATGGGGAGATTTGGGGTTGGGCAGACGACGTCTTCTCGTCTTCCCCTCTCCGCTTCTTCCCGTTTCCCCGCCGGACTCTCCTGTTTCAGCTTCCGGCCGAGTCTCTGCTCGACGCTGGCAACTTGGCCTTGAGGCCGGTAGCGCCTTGACGGCCGTCGAGCTGGACGGAGCATTCGACGCGATCGTAGCCCAAACCGCTGGAATCGAAGATCTAGCAAGGAGTTATGGTTCTCCGAATCGGCTCTGGCGTCGTCCGGAGGAAAACGTTAGAGTATGCCCCCCGCGGGAGCGTTTGGCGTGGCATCCCGTCAGGGATGCACGAGAGACAGTGGATTGTTCCGCGCGACGCGAGACCAAGGACGGAATCGATGTTTCCGAAGACGATGCGTCGGCAGTTCGTTTGGCGGTTGGCATGTTGCGGCCTGCACGTGGCGGTCCTATGCTTGGGGTCGCAGGTGGCGCTGGGCCAGATCACCTTGATGCCGCTTTCTGCGGCGCCGGATCCGTCGCAGGACGATGATCTGGGACAGGTTCAAACCCCGGCGGTCCTTACGCCCGTGCCTGCCCCAGTCGTCGTCGATCCCTTCGCAGGATACGGCTACAATCCCGGCGCCGGAGGCTACGGCAGCGGGTTGATCTCTGCCAACGGAGATCCGTTTGCGCAAGCCTGGTACGACACCGGTTGGCATTGGCAGATGTTCCCGCACGGTTCGATGTATCCGGCCTATTTGGCCAGCCAAAGGGAATCGGGTCTCTCAACCATCTTCTTCAGCGAGCGAAAACAGGGCGGACTGGTGGATCCCACGATCGGCGCCCGCATCGGCCTGTTGCGATTGGGGACCGAAGACCTCATGCGGCCCGAGGGCTTTCAGATCGACGCCGAAGCCGCAGCTTTTCCGCGGCTCACGTTGAACGACGCGCGCGAGTACGTCTCGACCGACTTCCGAGCGGGGGTTCCTCTGACATTCCGGCGGGGTGCGGTCGAGATGAAATTGGCCTACTACCACTATTGCTCGCACCTGGGTGACATGTACATTGAAGACCATCCCGGGGTCACGCGATCGCCGTATACGCGCGACGCCGTGGTGCTGGGGTTGGGACTCCGGCCGCGCGAGGACTTTCGTATTTATGCCGAGGCGGACTACGCGTTCTATACCTTCGGAAACGCCAGGCCGTGGCAATTTCAGTTCGGCGTCGATTGGAGCACGCTCCAGATGACCGGACTGCGAGGATCGCCTTTCTTTGCACTCAACAGCATGATCCGCCAGGACGTCAACTATTCGGGCAATCTGACCGTGCAAACCGGCTGGCAATGGCGGGGCCAGTCCGGGCAATTGCTCCGCACCGGATTCAACTACTTCAACGGCAAGAGCAACCAGGGCCAGTTCTTCAACCGCTTCGAGGAACAGATCGGGATGGGAGTCTGGTACGACTTCTAAGCATCATGGGACGGCGACTCGACGAATACCGGATCTTCCTGCGTGAATACGTGCGAAGCTTTCACAGCACGGGTGCCATTCTGCCCAGCGGCCGCCGATTGGCGGGGGCGCTGGCGCGCTACGTGACCGGCAACGGGGCCGGGCAGCGGATCCTCGAAGTAGGCCCCGGCACCGGCCCCGTCACGCGCCGCATCGCCGCCCAGATGGGTCCCGAGGATCGCCTGGACCTGGTGGAACTCAACGACGCGTTCGTGGCACGGCTTCGCTCGGCGCTGGGCCGGGAACCGATTCTGCAGCGGGTGGCCGAGCGTACGCAGTTGTTCCACAGCCCCGTCGAGGACTTGCCCGGCAACGCTTGCTACGACGTGATTATCTCTGGACTCCCGTTGAACAACTTCGCGGCGTCGGAGGTGGAACAGATTCTCGCCAAGCTGGCAGCCCTGCTGAGACCGGGCGGGACGCTCTCGTTCTTCGA
>CAZFKF010000022.1:0-14378 GCA_964518805.1 uncultured Planctomycetaceae bacterium
GGGAAAGGTATAGTTTTCCGGGGTATAGTTTTCGGCTCATCGCTTCGCCTTCTCGTTCGCCGTCTTCAATGCCACCGTCAGGCCCTTCGGGGCCTCTTTCCCCCAGGAAATGCGCCGTAGGTTGCCACCGAGGTCTTCGACCGCGTAGGGGATCGGCGGGTAGTTCTTGGGGGCCGTGTCGGAAACCTTCACGAAAGTCAGCCGCAGATACCGCTGCCCCTCGATCTGCTTCAACTCTTCCGCCCGTAGCACGCAGCGGGAGATGTCCCCCATGCTCTGCGAGCCCAATGCCCTTCCCTCAGAATCCTCGTTGCGGATGCCCACGAGGCAGACGTTAAGGCGTTGGGCGAATTGGTGCAGCTTATTCGTCACGTTGGCCCGACCCTTCATGTCCGTTCCGATGTCCGGCGCACCAACCACGGAATTCTGCCCGTCGATGATGACGAGCCGAATATCGTGCTCGCGAATCACCTGTTCGATTTCCTCCAGGTGTTCCAGTACGTTGAGCATGTCGCCGCTGCGTATCGTCGCGGGCATCGTGTGCCAGCGGTCAAAATCCCCGCCAGCCGTCTCGAATCCGCCGTCAACCGCCTCCGCGTCGTCTTCCGCGTGGATATAAAGAACGTGCCCCGCCGGAAGGCCGTCCCTCTCGCACATGGGCATGCGTTTGCCTTGCGAGTAGCGGGCCGCGATGTCAAGGGCGATGGTCGTCTTCATCGTGCCCTGCCTACCGCTGAAGCTGACGTAGGTTCCGCAGCGTAGGTGGTCGGGCCAAATCCACTCGATGGGCTTGGGTTCCGTACTGGCCCGCCCGTGGCGGATGATCAACTTCGGCTCGGCTACCACGCGGACGGAGTTTTCGAGGCTCCATCCCGGAATTCTGATTTCCGGGTGCTCGCGCACAAGGTCATTGATGTCGTAGTGCTCGGGGAAGTCCGCAGGCCACCGCAATAGGCGCAGTTCCGAGGCAACCCGGCTTTCCCCCAGGAGCTTCGTGACCTGCGCCCGGTGGGCATCACCGCCCTTGTCGTTGTCGAAGAGGGCACGAACCTTGCGGCCCTGGAAGAATTCGCACCAACACTCCTTGAACGGCCCAGGCGTGGCGACTATGTCGTATTTGCGGCGGTGGACCGCCCCGATGTGGTAATCGAGAGCGATGCCGTCAAACGGTCCCTCACAGAGGAACAAGATGCGATTCCTGTCGTCCGAAAGCCGGTCAAGACCATAGAGGCCGGTGGCGAGTCTCGTCAGGTTGGTCTTTCGTCCGTCACTCTCGCGGTACAGTTGCAGATTGATGATCTCGCCCTTCTTGTTCTTGAAGGGAATGAGCCATCGGCCCGATCCACGGTCAAAGGCCAACTCGTGCAGCTTCAAGGTCTGGCTGGCAATGCCCCGTTTCTTCTTCAGCCGCAACCAGTCCTCAGTCGTGGTGGCCTTGAGAGCCCGGCTGTGCATCTCGGTTAGGAAGTCCGAAATGTTGCCGCCACGGTCGCACCTCTTGCAGTGAAAGACCCCCTCGGTGGCTTTGAGGTAGAAGTGATTTTCCTTGGCGCAGAACGGGCACTCATCAGCCAGCACCTCGCCAGAGCCATTCAGCTTGGAGAACGAATAGCCGAACGTCTCGAAGACGGGGATGTAGCCCCGGTCGGGTTTCCCCCCGCCGTGACGGTCGGCTATAATAGGTTTCGCTACGCTCGATCGCACAATCTTTCCTCCCACGGCCCGCCGCGGGCCGAGAACCTATGCGGCGGGCCGTTTTCTATAGGGCTAGGTCGCCTGTAGGATTTCCGCCCCGTCGAAGACCCTATCGACCCGGGCTAGGAAACCGTCGAGAATCGGAGGTAAGGTTTTATATCGTTCCGAAGATCGAACGGTACATGGGCAAGATCTCCGGCCCCCTGGTCGATCGCATCGACATCCACATCGAGGTCCCGGCCGTGGCCTTCCGCGAGTTGTCGGGCGACACGCCGGGCACCAGCAGCAGCCAGATGCGGGCCGAAGTGGCCGCGGCCCGGCAAGTCCAGGCCGAGCGCTTCCGCGACGCCAAGACCCGCTACAACGGCGACATGAGCCACCGCATGGTCCGCCGCTGCTGCGCGTTGGACGACGAGTGCCGCAACCTGCTCCGCGGGGCGATGACGGAGCTGGGCCTCTCGGCCCGCGCCCACGACAAGGTGCTCCGCGTGGCCCGCACCATCGCCGACCTGGCCCACAGCGACGCCATTCGCCCCGAACACCTCAACGAAGCCGTCAACTACCGCATGCTCGACCGGCAGTTGTGGACGTGAGGCGTTCGCCTGGGGATCCCCAGGCGAACGCCTGCGAATCGCGTGTGATGTCGCCGGTATTCCCAGCCTGCCGATCTGACCGACTTCTTATTGCCGTTTGGCGTCTTCAAGGGCGGCGCACGCGTCGCGCTGGGCGAAACCAACAACATTCTGGGCGACGAACTGATCGTCGGGCGCGGTCCCGGTGCCACGCCGCAAGTGAAGGTCTTCACCGACGCCAGTCATAAACGCGCCGTTTCGGATGAGCCCGTCTTGAAATCGTCCAACGCCTATGCCGCGGCGTACAACGAAGGCTTTCTCATTACCTTCAACCCGGAAGAAGTCGCTCAGCACAGCGTTTTCGACGGCCTGGATGTCTCGGGCGAATGGCGACTGTCCATCACGGGTGACTCCGGCGGCGACGTCGGCGACCTGTTTGGATGGGGGCTGTATTTTGACTTCGGCGCGTAATGCGCGCAGCGCTGGATGGGTAACGGTAAGGCCGGGTACGAGTGCTCTCGGCACGATGATTGTCCTTCGGTGCGCGACGCAGACCGCCCTCCTCGCAACCGACTCAGCGCCCGGACTGCTGCCAAGGTTCGAGGGCTTCGCCCTTGGGCAGGGCGGACCCCGGGGCATCGACCGGCACGGCATCGGGCGACCGTGCGGCGCGGGCGAGGGTCGCCTCGCGGACCGGCACCGGCCCGGTCACCAGTTCCGGCACGCAGATGTTCTCGATCAACGAATCGTAGAACGCAGGGTCTTTCTGCGGAACAACGAAAGGCTTGTGCGCCCGGCCCGTCTCGTCGATGTAGCTCAGGTAGCAGCGGGTGAAGAAGCCTCCCTGGCGCTTGCTGCTGAAGGCGATCCAGCGGGAGTTGCTCGACCACGAGTGGTAGGCTTCCGAGAACTCGCTGTTGATCGGCATCTTCTCGTAGGCGCCTTCCGGCAGACGCATGAGGTACAGATCGCTCGTCGGCTGCAGCGCGGGAAAACACCCGTAGCGGCACATGCAGAAGAGCAGGAACTTGCCGTCGGGCGAGATCCGCGGCATGAGGATGCTCTGCCCGGTCTTTGCGGAAGCGAGGACCAACTCGGGTTCGCCCCAGCGGTCCGCGGCAATGTCGTACGCGATCCGCATCAGGTCGTACTTCACTTCCGCGTAGCGCTCGGGCGGCCATGCGTTGCGGTCGCTCCAGAGGAATGGCGCGCTCGAATAGTACAGATAACGTCCGTTTGGCGACCACGCCGGATAGGTCGCCAGGCGGTTCGCGTCCGAGGCGCGGGGCACGTTCTTCGACTGCCGGGCGTCGACGAGGAAGTACGCCAGTCCGGCATCCACGTCGATCACGTCGCGAACCTCGGGGCCCGCGGCGTGAAAGAACTGTCGCACCTTGTTGACCGAATAGGCCGCGATCCGGCCGCTGGGGTGCCAGGCCGTGTAGCCGAACGGCGTCCGGTACTTTGCCGCCGAATCGCCTTCCGCCAACAGCGTTCCGTGGCCGAGCGCGCCGCTGCGTATCCCGAGGAGCATGCGCTCGGGATCATTCGCCGGAAAGCTGTGGCAGTTGACGCAGCCGTTGCGGATCGACTTGCTTTCGAGCAGCGGCGCAGTCTCAAATCCGGTCAGATCGCGCTGATAAACGGCGGTCCGACGCCAGCGGTTGTGGATCGGCCCGACGCGGCGGTACACGAGGCAACCGTCGATCTCCTCTTCGGCAATGCGGTTGGCGACAGTCTGGTAGTGGCGCCACCGCGAATCGCCCTGAACAAAGACGTCCAGAAGGAGCGTGCCGCCGCGGTTCGCCTCCAACAGTCGCCGCCAGCGGCGCGGAGGAACCGCGATTTCGGGCGAGCCGCTTAGAATCTCGATTGGCTCCCCCTTTCCGCATTGGAACCGCGCGAAGTACCGGCGCCCTTCTTCGCGGACGGCGAAATTCAGCGGAGCGAGGTTCGGCGGCGTCACGATTCCGCAGTAGTCGGGACGGATCCGCGGCGGGCGCGGTATTTCCTCGGCGTCGCCAACGTCGGGCTGCTGGCGGTCGGCAATCCACCAGGCCCCGAGGCCGGCAATCGCCGCGATCGTCAGGATAAGAGCCCCGGCCCGCCTGCGCATGGCGTCACGATCCCCGGATGCCGAAGGTGAAATAATAGAAATACGAATCGCCGAAACCCGCTTCCCGCGCCGCCTCGGCGGCGGCGGACCTGCTGGGAGCGTGGGCCAGGATGCGGGCGAACCGGCTGGCCTGGGCGACGACCTCGGCGTCCAAGGCGTAGCCCGGAATGCCGGAACGCTTGCCCGCCGCTTGGGCGTAGATCAACGCGGCCTCCTGGTAGTGGCGAGGGATGGCCGGATAGGCGAAATCCTTAAGCCGCGCCAGGCACGCCATGGCCCGGTCCAGACGCCCAACCACTAGGTAGTGCGTCATGAGGAACTCGAACGCCATGCGGTTCTGGGGGTTCTTTTCCAGCAGAGGCTCCAGGAGCCCTTCGATTGTCGTTTCCATGGCCACGTCGTCGCTGGCCACGGCGTTGCGACGCACGCCGGCGATGCGAGGGTCGTCGTCCATTCCGGGCGACGCATCGAGTTGGTCGAGCATGCCCGTCGCGGCGCGGCGGTGAAGCGGCTGCTGCGCCAGGGCGTTCAAGAAAATCCTCGCCGTCTCCGGCCGGCCTTTGACGACGTTGATCCACGCGAGCTCTTCGAGGACCGACGGCAACTCGCCGCGAGTCTCCAGGGCCTCGCAGGCGTTCTTTTCCGCCTGGTTGACCTGCCCGAGTTGCAGCAGGAGCCGGCTCTCTTGATAGTACGACCCCAGGTCCCTTGCCCTGCCCGGCGTGTTGAACAAGTCGATGCCGGGTCGCTGAGGATAGCCAAACAGTTCATCTCCCAGCCGGCCGGTGTGATACAACGCCAGGGCGATGTTCCTGTTGCAGCGGACGTTGTACGTGCCGGGCGGAAGTTTAGCGG
This sequence comes from uncultured Planctomycetaceae bacterium, assembly GCA_964518805.1. GTDB lineage: Bacteria > Planctomycetota > Planctomycetia > Pirellulales > Thermoguttaceae > CALFBP01. The sequence goes on from CAZFKF010000022.1 coordinate 5,239, forward strand.
CCGACGCCAGGGTTTCCTCCCAATGCTCTCGCTGCGAGTGGAAGTCGATCTCCAGGATCGTCCGAGCCAACGTGTCGAGCGAGAGCCAACCCACCGCGGCCGCGCCAAGCAAGACAAGGCCCGCCGATGCGACCGGGATCGCACGCCTCGATGCTCTCGAAAAGGCGCGGTCCGTCAGCCGGCGCATCCAAGCCGCGCGCCTTGATGCTTCCGGGTGTGCCCCCCGGCCGGCCTTCCCGCGGCTTCTTTCGCTGCCCCGTTTCGCGTCTCGACGATTCCCGGCGACGCGGGACTGCCGGCGATTGAGGACAGCCTGCGCGAGAACGGCCGTGGCCAACAAGGCCGGGAAGAACGCCGTCCATGCGATCGCTAGGGGCTGTCGCACGGGGAGCACGCCGGGGTCCGAGAGCAGTGGGCCAGCGAAGGCTTCGCTCATGTCGAGAGACGCCAACGTCGCCAAGCCCCACGGCACAACCAGGGCACAGACAATCGCCGCTGCGCCCGATGCGGGCCGGCGCGCGATGAAACACTCGTAAACGGCCGCCAGCAGCGAAAACACGGCAGCCCCCGCCCCGGCAACCTGGAAGGTTGCCGCCGAGGCCAGGGCCACTGTCAGCAAGCGTGCTCCTAGCTTCTGCGGCGCCCAACGCGCGAAGATCAGAAAGCCTGCGACTGCCGTCAAGACTGGCAGAAGGGTGTGGATCGGATGGCTGTAACCGCCGTAAAGGCCCAGCAGGAGCACGGCCGGAACGAATCGCAACACGCGACCGCGAGGCCGACCTGCCACACGGCCCAACGCATCGGCCGCGAAGCAAGCAAACGCGGCGGCCCCGGTGATGATCGCCGCCCCCGCCCAACCGATCCCATAGAACTGCGTCAGGAACCTGGCAGCGTACTGAACCAGCCCGCCCGGCACTGCGAGATGATCCAGGAAGAAGGCCCAGCCCGAATGGAATTCGAACGGATAGTATTCGCTCAGAATCCCCAGGCTGTGGTGCACGAGGCGAGGGTCGACTACCAGCCAGACGTACAGATACAGGAGCACGAAAAACAATGCGGCATCCCCGCCCAAAGGCAGGAGACACCGCATTGTGTACTTCTTCCAGGCGTTCACGTGGGCCGTGGCAAACGGGGTTGATACCCTCGCGGCGAGACCTCCACAGCCTTGAAGGCTTTGGAAGCCCGAAGGAGACGCGGAATCGGGCTCATTCGACCTCGAAGGTGAACTCGTTCTTGTCGCCTTTCTTCACGGTCGCTTTGAGGCCCGAGGTGTCCGCCTTGCCGAACTTGGGGGCCACGAGGCTCTTCGTCTCAGGAGCGGGCGGCATCTTCATGTGCTTGTTGTAATAGTCCTGCCTCTCCTTCTCCGAATAAGTCTTGCCGACGGTCTCCGTCTTGACAACGATGACGCCGTACTCTCCCGGCAGGGCGCCATCGTTCGCCTTGAGTGTCGTCAGGGTGAAGCGGCCCTGGGCGTCGGTCTGGCCCGAGGCGGCTTTCGCCGAGCCCTGGGCGACAGGAGAGAATGTCACGGTCGCTCCCTCCAGCGGCGCACCCTTTGACTTAACCGTCCCCGTGACGGGGACGGTCCCTTCGATCCGCGATTCCTTTGAGCAGCCGACCAGAGCGAAGGTGACAAAAGCCGACAAGACTAGGGTTAGACCACGTCGTTCCATTTCACTCCTCCCGTAAAAGTTATGGTTGAATACTCCCCAGAAGGTACGCTACCGATAGACGTGGAATATAACATTGCCTAAGCGACAACTCAACCAATGCGTCATGGAATCGCCGGGACTTCTCCGTCTTCCAGTTCGAACGTTTAGGCATTCGTGTCAACGTCGATCGGGCAGCCGACAAATCGAGGCTTTCTATCCGATTCCGCTACGAGACGGCGGGGTGCGAATTCGTCGTCCAGAGAACATTGCCGCACCGTTGGGCATGAACATCCTGTTTATTAGGATATTCAGTCTATTGCCGAGTAATTAGTGTGCGAATATGCCTTTCTGCTTGCCTGTGCGGTGCGCTGGTGTTATGCTGCGGTGTTATGATGGTGGAAAGGTGCGCCCCTGCAATGGATAGCAATATAAATAACATGCAGTGGGCGCTTGTGACGATTCTGGTTCTTTTGTCTTTTGGTTGTCTCAGGAGGATGCTCTCATGTCGTTACGCAAGCGGTGTCCTGGGTTTACGCTGGTGGAACTGTTGGTTGTGATTGCCATTATTGGCATCCTGATTGCCCTGCTGTTGCCTGCGGTGCAGGCGGCACGGGAAGCGGCCCGCCGTTCGGAGTGCACGAACAAACTGAAACAGTTGGGCCTGGCCTTGCACAATCACCACGATACGTACAAGGCGTTTCCGCCGCACACGACGAACTGGAGGTGGTGCGGATTCCAACGCCTCCTGCCGTTCATCGAGCAGCGGGCTGCGTACGATTTGGGGATGGGCTGGAACCCGCCGGGTTGCACCAACCCGTTGAGCATCGGCGCGCCCCCCAACGGGCAACCCACGCCTTGGGACGGATGCGACCTTGACGTAGGACTTGCGCCATGGAACTTTTTCATCCCGGCGCTGCGATGCCCCTCGGACCCCGCCCCGTTGCAGACGGGAAACGTCGGGACCACGGTCAACGGCAACTGGAAGTCCCCGATTCAGGGCTCATCGAATTACTGCTTCAGCCGCGGCGACTGGTGCTCGTGGTCCGAAGAACGCAATCCCCGCGGTTTTTTCACCACAGCCGCCAATGGAGATCCTGACGGGACGTACAAACGCCAGGCGATGGGAACCACGTTCTCCGACATCCTCGACGGCACCAGCAATACGATCGCCATGTCGGAACTCGTGATCGGGGCCAACCGCGCCAACATGATCAAGGGGGGAATCGGCCGTACCGACAGTCTCGGCGGCGATGATGCCCAGAGCATTATCCCTCAGGTCTGCATGGCTATGTCGGGCGCCAATGGGATGCTCACCGGTGCGGGCGACTACCAGGATTGGCGCGGCCAGCGCTGGGCTGACGGTGGAATCTGCTATACAGGCTTCCAGACGATCCTTCCGCCCAACGCCCCGTCCTGCATGCGACAGGGCAACTGGGACGAGGGTCGCGGCACACTCACAGCCCAGAGCTTTCATCCCGGCGGGGTCAATGGGCTGATGGGGGACGGTTCCGTCCGCTTCATCAGCGAGACCATCGAGACCGGCAATCTGGGCCTCTCGTGGAACGCCTATAACGGCGGCGCCTCAACCGGACCTTCGCCTTACGGGGTGTGGGGGGCCTTGGGTTCGCGCCAAGGCGGCGAGTCGAAGGCCAACTGACCGCAGTTCCTTAGCAGTCCAATTCCCTCAGTCCGCAGATGCAAGCGGTGCGCCGTGGGCGACGCACCGCTTCTTCGTTCAATTGGCTGCGCATCGATGGCAATGTTGGGTGGTTCCGAATCCCCCCATATTGATTCCAGCGTGCGACCGGCGTAGGATGGGGGCGTGCCTCGGGCTTGGGTTTCGGGCGTTCTTCGGCAAGCCGAACAATGGGCAGGCGAGAGCGAGACAGGCGGCTTCAGGAGCGGAACCAGCAGCAATCGGCTGTCGGCAAAGACATGCGGCTGAGAGTCTGGTTGTGGAGCCTGGGCATCGTGATCGCGCTGGCCGCGGCAGTGGTGTTCGTCGAACGCGTCACGCGGCCGGCGGCGGAAACCCTCTCGGTGGCCCTACCCCTTCCGACGGAAACGACTCGTCGGAGCCGCGGTCCCGTTCCACCCGCGCCTGCCTCGCCGACGTACGACGAAGTCTTCGCCGAAGGGGCGCGGTTAGGAGATGAGATCGCCAGTGCATTCCCTGGCTCCGGCGAGGCGCTGGCCCTGAGCGGGCGAGTCTTCTTCACTTTTGGCAAGAGTTCGCAGGCCAAAGCGTGGCTGGAGAAGGCCGTCACGTTGGACCCCATGACAGCGGATGCCTGGTTGGCCATGGCGGAACTGGCAAGGCTTGAGGGCGATTTCCCGAAGTCCGTCGAGTGCATGCGCCGCTTGGCAAAGGCGAATCCCCGTTTGGCCAAGGAGAAGGTCTTCGTCCTGGCCGATTCGCTCCTCAAACTCGGCAGCGCCAAGGAGGCCGTGGACGTGCTGGAAGACTGCGGCAAAGACGCCCCGTTGCCGACATGGGCGTGCGTCATGCTGGGCCGAGGGTACTATCAGTTGAAGGACTACCAGCGTTCGGCCGACCAGTATCGCAAGGCGTTGGATGATCCCAAGGAATCGAGCGTGGCGCACTACGGGCTTTCCTCGGCACTGATGCGATTGGGCCGGCAGGACGAGGCCCGCAAGTACCGCGAGGACTATGCTCGCGTCGAAGTAAAGAACTTGGCCGTATTCGATCGCATGCAGCATGCGGGGACTCAGGAGGAACGTCACGAGGGAGCCGGATGGTATCCTTTTCTGGCGCAGTTCCACCTCCAGGCCGGGCGACTCTATGCGAATCACGGAGACGCGGAGCAAGCCGAGAAGCACTGGCTGCGGGCTTGGGCCTTGGCGCCCGATCGGCCCGAACCTCGCCAACTCCTGGGATCGCTTCACAAGTGGTAGCCACCCAAGTTGATTGGCGGGTGAGGACAGCCCGCTGGCGATGCCAGCCTCGCGTAATGCAACCATCGTCCCATCAGGAATCGTGGCGATGAATCGCGGCAATCCGAGACGGCAAAGGCACGGTCGATTGCGGAGAGAGAACGCGATGGCACATCGTTCGCCGCTCTTTTGGCCGATCCTATTTCTGATGGCAGGCCGTCTCCTGCACATGTCCGCGGCCAGGGCCGATGGACCGATCTTGCTGCACGAGGTGACGGCTGCGACGGGGATTGCCTTTCGGCACACCGATGGCGGAAGCGGCCGCCACTACATCGCCGAGACGGTCGCCTCGGGGCTCGCGACGTTTGACTATGACGGCGACGGGCGAATCGACATCTACTTTCTTAACGGCCGGCCATTGCGGGGCAACCCTTCCAAGACTCCGGCGCACAATGCTCTGTACAGAAACATGGGCGGATTTCGATTCGTCGACGTAACCGAGAAGGCTGCCGTGGGCGACGCGGGCTACGGTTTGGGGGTGGCCGTCGGCGACTACGATAACGACGGGCATCCGGACATCTATTGCGACAATTTCGGCCCCAACGTTCTCTTTCGCAATAACGGCGACGGCACGTTCGCCAACGTGACGGCCAAAGCCGGCGTCGTCCGGGGGCAAGCCCTGGGGGCCGGGGCCAACTTCCTCGATCTCGACGGCGATGGCCTTCTCGACCTCTTCGTCTCGAACTACGTCGATTTCACCTACGAGAACCACCGTACGGTGACACTCCGTGGAAGAAGCGACTACGCTGGGCCACGCGACTACTCTCCGAAGCCGAACAGCCTGTACTTCAACCGCGGCGACGGGACTTTCGCTGACGTCTCGTCCGAATCGGGGATCGCAGCCCACGCCGGCTCGGGAATGGGTACCGTCTGTCTGGATTACGACCGGGACGGGCGGACCGACATCTTCGTCTGCAACGATCAGCGCTGGGATTTCCTTTTCCACAATCTCGGCGGCGGCAAGTTCGAGGAGGCCGGTCTTCAGGCCGGCGTGGCCTGCAACTTCAGCGGGGCGCCCACGTCGAGCATGGGCGCCGACGCCGGCGACTACGACAACGACGGCCGGCTGGACCTGCTGGTGACCGATTACTTCAACGAAATGTGCGTCCTGCATCACAACCTGGGCGACGGTCAGTTCGAGGACGCAGCGGCCCAGGCCGGCCTGGGGGTGCGAGCCACCGCGTACGTGAAGTGGGGCTGCGGCATGGTCGATTTCGACAGTGACGGCTGGAAGGACATCTTCATCGGCTGCGGCCACATTTACAAGGACATCGACGTGGTCTCCGGAGGCGGGGCCTACGAACTCCGGCCGATCCTCTTTCGCAACCTGGGCAATGGACGTTTTGATAACGTTACGGACTCCGGCGGCGACGGGATGCGCGTTCGCATGGTCGCGCGCGGCATCGCCTTCGACGATCTGGACAATGACGGCCGTGTCGACGTGGTCGTGCTCAACCGCGACCGGCCGCCGGTCGTGCTCCGCAACGAGTCGGACACCGGCAACCACTGGCTCCAGCTCCGATTGATCGGTCGGAAGTCGAACCGGGACGGGGTGGGGGCCCAGGTGCGGGTGATTGCCGGCAGCCTCATTCAGATCGACGAAGTACACAGCGGACGCGGCTACCAGAGCCACTTCGGCTCGCGTCTTCACTTTGGCCTGAACAAGCAGCAACGCGTCGACCGCATCGAGGTCCGCTGGATCGGCGGCGGCGTCGACGTGCTCCACGATCTGCCGGTTGACCGGCTGATGACCATTGCCGAAGGGACCGCACGGGACCAATAATAGCAGTATCCGCCCGGGCAAGAGACCTCGATCACCAAAGGCGCCATGCCGAAGCGTCGCAATCAGCCGAAATCGGTGCAGCCGGACCCGCGTCTTCTCGCGACGGGAGTTCCCCCGTCCCGCGAAGCGCGGTCGTTGCCCCGCCGACCGCTCCTGGCCCTGGCGGCGGTCGTCGCAATAGTGGCTGCCGGTTGGTGGGGCGTCCGCGCGCTGCGAGACGCCGCTGGCTTGAACGCGGCGTCCGAACTCCGGCCCGTCGCGGAGTCCGTGCCGGCCGATCAGCCGGAAAGGCGCGAAGCGTTGGAAGTGGCCGATCGCCTGCTCCGCGAGTATCCCCACAGCCCCGAGGCGCTCTTCGCGCGGGGAGTGCTCTTGTTCCGCTTCGGCTTCAACGACGAAGCGGTGAAGACCTGGCACGCATGCCTGAAACTGGTGCCGGACCTTGCGCCGGCCTACGAGTATCTCGGCATCGACGCTTTCCAACGCGGCGAGAACGAGCGGGCGATCGAACTGCTGCGCAAGGCAGTCCAGTTGGATCCCCAGTCCGCGGCCGCAGGCCTGTATTTGGGCGAGGCGTTGAACCAGGTGGGCCGCATGGAAGAGGCGATCCCAGTGCTCGAGGAGTTTCTCAAAGTCGCGCCCCACTCGGCGGAACCGTATTTCCAGCTCGGACAGGCTTACCTCTATCTCAAGCGGTACGATCGCGCCAAGGAGCATCACGAGGCGGCATTGCGCGAGGACCCCGGGTTCGCCCAGGCCTGCTTCGGCCTGGCCACGGCTTGCGAGCGCCTCGGCCAGGCGGACGCCGCGCGGGAGTATCGCGAACGATACGCACGCCTGATTACGCAGCATCGCCTTGACGCGCAACAGCGCACGCGCGAGAGCCGCCGTGAGGGCGAAGTGCGTGAATCGCTGATGCTCGCCTATGCCACCGCTGCCAAGGTCTGCGTGGCCCACGGCAAGACCCAGGAGGCCCAGGAGTTCTGGGACAAGGCGGCGGCCGTTGAAGTCAAGTCCGCGCCCGCCGAAGGTCCCCGGAGACGAGTTGCGCGATGAAGCCACGAGGGATACGAAGGACGATCGGATGGGCTTTGGCCGGACTCGCCGCTGTGGTCTCCGTGGCCGCCGCGATCGTGGTCTTTCGGAAACCGCCGGCCTCGGTTCCGGCGTCCTCGCCGGCGCCGGGGCAACTCGCTCCGATCCAGTTGCACGATGTCACGCCCAACACGGGAATTGCGTTTTGCCACACGGATGGCAGCGGCGGAAACCGTTACATCCTCGAATCGATGTCCTGCGGCGTGGCCACCCTGGATTACGATGGCGACGGGTGGGTGGACATTTACTTTCCCAACGGCCGGCCGCTGCAGGGCACGAAGGCCGAGGGGCCTCCGCCCCGAAATCGGCTGTACCGCAACCTGGGCGGGTTTCGCTTTGAGGACGTCACGGATCGGACCGGTGCGGCAGATGCGGGGTACGGACTGGGAGTCTGCGCCGGCGATTACGACGACGACGGCCATCCGGATCTCTACGTCTCGAACTTCGGCCCCAAGGTGCTCTATCACAACAACGGCGACGGGACCTTCTCCGACGTAACCCGCCATGCCGGCGTTGCCGACGGAAATCAGATTGGCGCCGGCGTCTGCTTTCTCGATGCCGACGGAGACGGAAACCTCGATCTGTATGTGGCCAACTACGTCGATTTTTCCTATGCGAAACACCTCCCGGCCTTTTCCGATGGGTTTCCGGTCTACACGAGTCCCAAGGCGTACGATCCCTCGCGCCACACCCTTTTCCGCAATCGGGGGAATGGCACGTTCGCCGATGCCACGGTGGAATCGGGCATCGGGCGGCACCCGGGGCCAGGCATGGGCACCGTCTGCGCTGACTTCAACAACGACGGCAGCACCGACATCTTCGTGCTCAACGACGGGTTCGGCAACTTCTGCTGGCAGAACGACGGACACGGCCGCTTCGAGGAAGTGTCGCTCGAAAGGGGCCTGAAGTTCAACGGCGACGGCGCGCCCGTGGCCAGCATGGGCGTCGACGCAGCCGATTACGACCGCGACGGTTGGATCGACTTTTTCCAGACTTCCTACCAGGGCGAGCGGCCCATCCTGTTCAAGAACGTGGCCGGCGTGTTCGAGGACGTCGGCCGCCTGACCGGCGTCGGCGAGGGCGGATTCAACAACGTGAAGTGGGGTTGCGGCTTCGCCGATTTCGACAACGACGGCTACCCGGACATCTTCTATGTCAACGGGCATCTCCAGGACAACGTGGAATTGTTCGACCGGACAACCTCGTACGAAGGCCATCCGGTGCTTCTCAGGAACACGGGCCAGGGAAGCTTCGTCAACGTCTCCGACTCGTGCGGCGACGGCATGCAGGTCAAGATTGTCGGCCGCGGAGTGGCCCTCGAGGACCTGGACAACGATGGCCGCATCGACGTCGTAATCCTCAGTTCGCGCCGCCCCGCCGTTGTGCTCAAGAACGAGTCGCCACAGGCGAATCACTGGGTGGAGATCAACTTGCGCGGCGCGAAGACCAACCGCGACGGCATCGGGGCCCGCGTGCGCGTGACGGCCGGGGATCTCTCACAGGTGGATGAAGTCCACAGCGGCCGCGGGTACCAAAGCCATTTTGGAACGCGGCTCCACTTCGGCCTCGGGAAGCGAGATCGCATCGACCGCATCGAGGTTCGCTGGATCGGCGGCGGCGTCGATGTGCTGGAAAACGTGGCCACCGATCGC
>CAZFKF010000023.1:0-14314 GCA_964518805.1 uncultured Planctomycetaceae bacterium
TTCCATGCCGACCCTCGGCTGCGCCGAGTGACGGCATGCCACCCAGATTGCAGAATACGCCAGTCATTCATCGGCCGATCCTAGGCGACGCGTTGAACGGCCTCTTGGGCCCGCCGAACAATCGTGCCGATTGCCTCTTCGGTGTTGATCGTGTCCAGCACCATGCGATCGATCACCGCCGACAGGTCAACGAAGTTGGCCAACCGGGGCAGTTCTCGGGCATGTGAGTGGAGCGATTCCATGGCGTGGTAGAAAGGGATTGCGCGGTTCACGTCCGGATCGCACCACGTCGACTTGCGGCAACCGATCGCGCCCTCCAGCGTGCGGAGCTTGTCCTGGCAGCGGCTCATGGCGTGGCGCACGAACTGGTAGCCCACGTCGGAATGCGGACTTCCGGAGGCGACCGCGAGCATCCAGTACACGTTGAGCGAAGCGCTCGCCCCGCCCGGGCCGCTGGGAATGTGCCCCACCGCCACGCGGCCGGCGACCTTGGATTCGGCGATCGTCTGGCACATGGCCGCGAAGCCGAACCAGTTGATCATCATCGCCACCTCGCCGCGTGCAAAGGCCATGCCGGTCTTCACCGAATCGCACTCGCGGCATTGCGGGTGTACGGCCGTCGGATCGTTGAGCAACGCACGATAGAATTCGAGTGCGGCGGCCATCGTCGGCGTATCGAGTTGCATGCGCCCTGCTGCGTCGAACAACTCGCCCCCCCGTGTCCAAAGTTGAAGGCAAATGTCGTAGACCGTGTTGTGGCCATCGGGATAGGCGGCGAAGATCGTCCCAAACAGCCCTCGATCAGGCCGTGTGAAGAACCGGGCCGCGCGGACGAAATCGTCCCATGACTGGGGCACCGCCAACTCGTGCCCGTGCAGGCGACGAAAGGCCTCTTGCTCGGCAGGATCGTTAAACAAGTCGCTGCGGTAGATGAAGCATTCCGGTCCGTCGTGGTACGGCAATCCGAGGGTCGTTTCACCGAACTGCTGGAACCGAAGCAGCGACGGGGTCCACCCTTCCGGGTAGTCTTCCGGCGGACTGTTCTTTAAACGCGCCGAAAGGTCGACCAGGGCGCCGGTGTGGTGGGCCTCGGCGATCCAGTCCGTGTTGACCAAGGCCACGTCCCAGCGGCCCTGCTTCAGTCCTTCATGGACGAACAGTTCCTCGTAAAGCGGATGGTGATCCAAGGCCACGGCTTCCAGTTCCAGTCCACAGGAGAACCTCTCGCGGAAGGTGATCCACTGGCGCTCGATGGCCTTCTCAAAGGGCCCAAAAGCCCGGTACGCGATGCGAAACGTCCCGCTTCGATCGACGGACGGTTCCATACGGCCGTTCCTCGCGGTGCTTCAATCCTGCCAATCCCCGCCGCTCTTGCCTGCGGAGATCGATTTGTCCATCTAGTTTAACGCCGGCAGCACGATCTCGCCCCGGGCCTGGGCCTGCGTGTTCTCATACGAGCCGTAGAATTCCGAGTTGCAGTCGAGCCAGAGCGTGATCCGGCGCCGGTCTTCCTCGGAGAGTCTCACGCCATAGTGGCCGTCGTCGAGGTACTTGAGCAAGGGGGCGGCCCGGGCCCCGAACTGGCCGGGATGGGTTCGAGCCCCGCCGTGGACTCCCGCGTTGATCGATCCGTTCTGCACGTGGAAATAGAACCCGTACTTGGGGGCCAGGCTGGCGTACGATCGCGTCCAGCCGTAGCTTCCCTCGATCCTCGCGCTCAGGTCGACGGCCTTCTTTTCGCGGTGACAGCCTGTGCAATGCCGTTCCAGCACGGGCTGCACTAGACGCACGAAGTTGAAGGGGTTCGAGCCTTCCACGTCGGGGGAGATCCGCGACGGCGCACGGCGGAACGCCAGCGGCGCGTTCTGGGGCTGCGACGGCGGGCGATGTTTCGGCTCGTGGCAGCCCTGGCAGGCCATCCGTTCGCCCGGATGAACATACGTGCCCGATCGCATCGACTGGATCGCCATCCCATCGGCGCCCACGGCCTGGAAATAGATCTCCTTTCCGACCGGGGCGAAAAAATACGCGCTGCCGTCGGCCTCGACCGGCACCGTGCCCAGCACGACCCGGGCGTTCGTCTGATCGGCCACTCCGATCCTCGGCTGGTTCGGCGGATAAGTCGACTTGGGCAGCACCTGGATCACGCGCAGGGCGGCGACCTGCGTCCCGCTCGGCCAGGGGAAGTCGCTGTCGTAGACGTTCGTCACCGCGATCGTCGCCGGCGGCGCCTGGCCGCCGGCGACGGCCAGTGCGGCGGCGGTCTGCACGGTCTGCGACGGGATGATCGGCGGCATCGGACGCGAACGCAGCGGGATCGGGCTGGCGCACGAGATGGCCGGGTCGCGGTAGATCAACTCCTTGTTGCCGAACCGGTCGATCCAATAGATGCCCCGGTTCTTCGCCTCCGCGCCGTACGCGCAGAGGTAATCGTCCTCGCTCAGCGGCCAAGGCGTGCCGTAGACCATGTAGCGATCGATCGGCCTGCCTTCGGATTCCGGGAAGGGGATCTCGGGCGTCAGCCGCGTGAGCTGCGACATGCCGTTGTCGTCCACCGTTCGGTAGTCGATCAGCACCAGCGATCCAAACGCGTGCCCGTGATGCGCCCCGGCCGTGGCCACGAACTTGTTCGAACCGGGAATCGCCCGGATGTCCATCTCCATCCACGGCCGGCTCTCGCGGCGCACAGGGTAATTGCCGTGGAAGCTTCGCGGGTCGCGACCGTCGGGGAAGCACGACCAGATGTGGTGGGCGATGTTCGTGTCCCGGTCCACGTAGTCCCACCGCGTGTACACGAGCATCCCGTCGTTAGTGACGCTGGGCTGCCATTCGTGCGTCTCGTGGAAGCTCAGGCAGACCACGTCGCTCCCGTCGGGATTCATAGAGAACAGCGTATAGACCGGACAATGGCGCCCGCACCGCAGATAGCCGCCGCGCCGCTCGGAGACAAACGCCACGCGACCGTCGGGCAGGAAGCAGGGGTCGAAATCGTCCGTCGCCCCGTCGGTCAACTGCATCAGGCCGCCGCCGTCGGCATTGACCTTGAAGATGTGGTAGCTGTACTCCGGCCCCCAGAGGTACGTCTCTTTGCCCTGCGACCTGGCGAACGCCTTGGCTTCGCTGTATGCGAACAAGATCGTGCGTCCATCGAAGGACACCTCGGGCGACAAAAACGACCCGCCTTCGAGTGTCCGCCCTTTCATCCGCCCTCGCTCGACCGCGGACTGCTCCAGCAGGTTGACGAGCTTGGGATTCGGGCCGAACGGCTGCTCAAGCACGTACAGGCCGCCCCCCGGCACCGCGTTGCAGCCGTAGAACTGGTCGCACATGTGGAACACGCCGCGGGCGTCGTGCCGTTTGACGAAGAGCAGCTTGTCGATGTTCAGGAGCGGGTTGGAAAAGGCGATTTCGCGGACCACCCGGCGAACCGCATAATATGCCTCTTGCCGCGTCGTCGGCGATTCGCTCTTGGAGGACTCGCATGCCGCGACATGCTTCTCGCAGCCGTCCAACTGCTCGACGAGCGATTTCAGCTTCGCCGGATCGGCCGTCGCTCGCAGCCGTTCGGCAAGCTGGCGCCCGCGGCGAAGAACGTCGCGAGTATGGGCCCACGAAAAGCCCGGCTCGTTCAACACGGGAGTCGCGGCCTGCGACGGCGCTTTGGCCCTGCTGCGCACCGAAAACCGGCCCACGCTCTTCTGATTGGCCGCTTTGCCAAGGGCGATATTCTTCTGCGGATCGTCCACGGCGTACACCTCGACCTCGTCGAGAGCGAACGAACACCGGCCTGGCACCTGCAGTCGGACAACCCGCGCTGAAACGGGTTTCGCCTTACAGTCGACCACCAGCGGCCTCTTGTCCGGAGCGCCGCCAAAGGCATTGCCCGAGTGCCGATACAGCGGCTGGAACTGACGCGACACATCGGGGGCGACAAGCACGCATAGGCTGCGTGTGCGCGCGGCCGTACCGGAATCCATGCGGTTGCAGACGACAATGCGGTCCAGCGTGTACGGCTTGCCCAGGTCGACTTCCCACCATGGGTCTTGCTCCGCACTGGCGGTGTGGAAGCCATAGGCGCCGTTCTTGACGCCGTCGACGCCGCCGGCTGCGTCTTCGGTCGTGGTCACCGGCGGAGCCTTCTCCCCGTTGGGTGCCGCGGCAACCTGGCCAAACCGGCGATCCTGATCGATCCAGTCGGCCAATACCGCGTCCTGGATTGCCGAGCGGGCCTGGGCTTCCGAAAAACCACTGACCGCCCGCGGAGGTTCGGCCGCAAGGCTTGCCGATAGCCAGAACGACGCCGCCAACACTCCGGCGATGACGCCACCGCACACCACAGCAGAACGCACGGCTCGCATGGCAGGACCTCTCTTGCGAGTATGGCGGGAAAGGGCTGCATCAGGTCACCACGCGACACCCAGGCCGGCGTCTGGTGCCCCGCCCCAAGACGCGATTATAGCTTCCCTCCATATGACTGAGAAGCAAGATTGTGCGGCCGGGGAGACGTTTGAAGATTCGCGGCCGACGAATGCTCTTCGGCGGAGAGATGCTTGCGTCCTCAGGCCGCCGATCTCCTTTGGGCGTTGTAGACGCAAGGATTTGTGGTGGGATCGTTGTACATCTTGAACTGACGGTAAACCTTGAGCCGTCTGCGTCCGGCGGAAATGTCAGCCAAGAGTTCCACGAACGACTGTGCAAGATCCTTGTGCTGCTCGCGCAGAATGGCGAGCTTGGCGGCACACCGGCCGCGATGCGCTTCGTCGGCGTCGACGCGGTTGGCCTGTTCTTCCATATGGTAGATGCGAAGCGCGAGGATCGAAAGACGATCGATGACGCTTCCGGGGGTCTCGGTGTTGAGTCTGGCACGTGGGCGCGGCCGGGCGCCCCAGGTTTCCATTTTGCGCACCAAGAAATCATCAAGCTGCTCGATCGCGTCGTTCCGCTGCTGGTTCAACGCGTCGATGCTTCGTTTCACGGCCGCGATCGTAGCGTCGTCGGCCTCGGGGGTCCGTGCGGCGTCTTCTTGGTGCCAAAGCAGATAATTGCGCTGGTGCTGTTGGCAGACAAGCTGTAAAAAGTCTCCGTAGGGGTTGTCGAGCCCGACTTGGTGCCAGCGATGGACAGTCGTCTGATGCAACTCGGTGACAGCACGGACGTCGATCATGACTTGCTCGAGGGTTTTGGAATGGAAGCCGCGCACTTCAGAGCCCTTGCTTCCCGATTGCCCCTCCCGCTCACGCGGCGGAGGGCGACAAGATAGCTGCTACAGCGTATTGCGGCAAGAGAAGATGGGGGGTGCGCGTAGTCTGGGGGGCCTTGTGGCTCCGGGGTTCATGAGGATGCCATGAAGAACGTCGATCGTTTCTCCTCGCAGTTGGTCTGCCGGTGCATCGGGCGGGTGTACGATGCGGTGCGAGTGCCCTTTCCGGCGGTCGTACGGATCGAGACCACCAACGCCTGCAACGCCCGGTGCGTCATCTGCCCGCACAAGGACATGGCCCGTCCTGTCCGGCACATGGACGACGCCCTCTACGGACGCGTGATCGACGAATGCGCGGCGAGCCGATGCAGAGAAATTCACCTCCACAATTTCGGCGAGCCGCTGTTGGACAAGCAGTTGGAAGACCGGGTTCGCTACGCGAAGCTGAAAAGCATCGCCAAAGTCAAGATCTTCTCGAACGGCTCGCTGCTGACTCCCGAGCGTGCCCGCGGACTGATCGAGGCCGGTCTCGATGAGATCAAGATCAGCTTCGACGGGGCAACGCGCGAGGAATTCGAGCAGATTCGCCGGCCGCTCAAGTTCGACCGCGTGGTCGGCAACGTCGAGCAACTGGTGGCGATCCGCAACGAGCTTCGCTCCCGGATGAAGATCGCGGTGGCCTGTTGCAGCACCACGGACCGCGAGGCGACGATGCAGGCCCTCTCCAAGGTCGTCGACAGTTATTCCTTCGGCAAGGTGCACAACTGGGCCAACGGCGAGGCCCCTCCTGGGCGCAGCAAGATCCGCAAGCCCTGTTCGCGTCTGTGGCGGACCTTCACCGTGCTGGCCAGCGGCGACGTGGCCCTCTGTTGCCTGGACTACGACGGCCAGCACGTGCTCGGGCGACTCGATGGGACGACGACGATCCGCGAAATCTTCGACGGCCAACGCTACCAAGAGGTCCGCCGACAGCACCGCCAGGCCCGACAGGCCGAAATCGGCCTTTGCAGCCACTGCACCAAGTCGTTTCTCTGACCTCCACTGCAAGCCACACGAGTCCGAGCCGGATCGGTGCGACGCACAGTGGCAACCATTCGAACCGAGCCCGATTGAGAAGCACAAATCTCGTGGTGTAAGGAGCTTCTGAGAAGCAGCGGATGGAGAGGGATTCGAACCCCCGGTACCCGAACGGGTACAGCAGTTTTCAAGACTGCCGCCTTAGACCACTCGGCCATCCATCCAAGTCGTTCTATATCAAGTAGTTGCGATTTCTCTCCAGAGCCTCATGTCGCAAACGGACGCCGTATCTTGACGCCCGAAATGCCTCATCTCAGTTGCAGCACCCGCCCGTTCGTGGCGAGCTGGTGTCGTGGACATCACGTACTTTTTGGTCGGAGGCGATGCCGAGGTTCAAGTCTAACAGACTCGGGCCGCGCCGCAAGGTTGCCGTCTGCGGCCAGCGCTCTTGCCATCGATGGCCACGATCTTCCCGGCGGTGATTTCGTGCAAGGCCGCGAACGGAGGACACGGGACGCGCCACTTGCCCGTCGCTCCAGGCTAACGGACGGAAGGCGTGTCTCGCGGCCGAATCAAGTGCCGGGCTCAGGCGGACTCGCACCCGTGATTGGAGGACCAACTCCCAGTCTTCGGCCGCGACCCGCCACCTCTGGCCGAAAGCCTGGCTGTCCAGCAAGCGTCGCGATGGCACTTAGGAAGCGCTTCGTCAGTTCCTCGAGCACTTGCCGGTCGTCCGCCTGATCGTAGAAATCCGACAGATCGATGGGCCGGCCGATGCGCACGGTCACTTTGGCGGGCATCAGCAGGGCTCCCAACGCCGTTCCGTTATACGGAGCCCCCTGTATGTAGCACGGTATGACTGGCACCCGGGCCTTGAGGGCAATCAGTGCAGCCCCCGACCGCCCCGGCCGAAGAAGTCGTTCGGAATCGTTAATGCCACCTTCAGGGAATATCCCCACCAATTCACCCCCCTGAGCGTAGCGGATAGCCATCTTCGTGGCCTGCGTATCGACCCCCATGCGGCTCGTGGGAATGACTTCGGCCAGACGCAGGAACGAAGCCAGTGCCCAGTGGGCGCAGTACTCTTTGGCGACCATCCAGTGCACGACTCGATTCGTAGCGATTTCGATGAAGCAGGGGTCGATCGAGGAGCGGTGATTGCAGACAATGACGGCGCCTTGACGGGGGGCCACGGGCAGAGGCGAATCGACGTTTGCCCGCCAAACGATACGGCTGATCAGGTAGTTCACGCCGTACCAGAAGCTCTGGGCTAACGTGACGCGGAGCTTCTTTCGTTTGCAGGCCACGAATGCCGTCACCGCGACGGCGATTGCAGCAAGGGACGCAACGGCAACGAGTTCAGGGGTGGCGAACGACGGCATACCCGAGGGAAGACGAAGACCCGGAAGACGGAGACTCACAAACACCGAGACTATTTTCGTCTCCGGCGAGGCGTGCGTCTTCCCCCTCCAAATTCTTATTCCGAGTCCGACCTGAGGGCTTTTCGCTGCACCGAGGCGGCTCTGACTAACCTGCCAGCCGCGTGATCCGGTTGATGGGCAGGATTTGGGGCTGGTCTTCTGGGCGGTAGCGATAGTGCATCAGGTAGGCGTCTTCGGGCGTATCGGCGTAAAACTGCCGAAGCACGGAGACAGCGCGGAACCCCACGGCTCGGAAGAACAACTGGGCCGCCAAGTTCGTCTCGCGGACTTCGAGCGTGATGCGGCTCCGCCGTTGCGTCGAGAGCTTGCCGATGAGCTTGGACATCATCTGCGAGCCCGCACCGCGGCGACGAAACGACTCGGCCACAGCGAAATTGAGCACCCGAATGCGGGTCTTGCTGAGCTCGTAAACCATGAATCCCACGACGCGTTCGTCATGTTCGGCCACCATGCCGATGCAATTGCGCTGTCGCAGGCAGTTGATGAAGTCTTCCTCCGACCAGGGAAACTCAAAGCCGCGGGACTCGATGGCGAGGACTTCGGGCATGTCCCGGCGGATCATCCAGCGGATGTGGACGCGAACATCCTGTTTCTGTCCGAAGCTCATGGCGGCCTCCTTCCTTGTCGGCCCAAGATCCAATGAGTAATTGCTTTGCGGCACGCTCGAGACCGCATCGCTCTGAGGGCCCTGAACGTGGCTGCTAACTTAGCAAAACATCGCGAATCTGCCAAGACGAACTCGAACAACCCGCGGCGGCTCGATTAACGGGGCAAGCGTAAGGCACCGGGGGCGACCGACATCCGTCGCCGCCAATTGGACCAGAAGCCACCAGCCGCAGCGATCATCGCCAGTCCGCAGCCCACAGCGCTCGGTTCCAGAAAGCACCACCAACCGAGGCCGATCGCCACAGCAACGCCGTAAGGCCAGCGGTGCAAGAACGTTGGGATCACTCCGAGGGACGTGCCCCAGGCGGCAAAGCTCCCCAACACTGCGACGGCCAACGCCGCCAGTAGCCGCCGCGTTGCGTGCGGAGAAGCGGCCTGCTCGAACACGACGGCAATCGGGGCCGGAATGCTGACGGCGCCATACTCGATTGCCGCGCGCCGGGCCTCTTCGCCCGAAAGTCCGATCGCGGGGAGATCTTCCCGAGGCACCTGGCCGGCCGCTTCCGACAACAGGGCGGCAAGTCCGAGCCGTTGCGAGGCCGCGGACTGGCGTTTGTCGAGCGACTCGACCTCCGCTCGAACGGAGGCCGTGTCGGAAACCGCTTCGAGCCTGACGAGCTGACGCATGACGCGCGCTCGCGCCGCAACCCAGCGCGATGCCCAACCACGGTACCATCTTCCCAAGGCTTCGCCTTCCACACCGGGCAATTCCGCCACGCGTTCGACGAGTGCCGCCTCGTTGCGCAGTCCGGCTAACGCGTGCTGAATCGGCGTGAGCGAAGTCAGGGAGTCGCCGGCACGGACTGGATCGCCGTTGGGCGCCGCAACGGTCCAGACGCATTGCCGAACGGGGATGCCATCCAGCATCGGCACGGCGAACTCCCGCACGCGGTTGTGATTCGGATCCGGTGTCAGGCCGGTGTAGAGAATCTCGATCCTCTGCGGCAGAACGCTGGAACCGAGGGGAATCTGCCATCGGTCGTCCTCCGTTGCGGTTGCCATTGCGGAGTGTTCGGCCACCGCTATCTGCACCAATCGGCACGCCGACGGCAACGCGACGCGGCACGCGGCAAGCCCTCCTGGTTCGAGATCCAAAGAGGCCAAAGCATGGTAAGTCCCGTCCGTATGGCATGCGATTCGCACTGCGGTCAGACCGACCTGCGGTTTGCCTTGACCCTCTTCTCCTGTGCGAAGCAGGGCCTGGTATTCCCCGCCCGTCACTCGGTACGCAGCGAAACTTTCGCGTGCGGCCGCCGGCACCGCAAGCTCGTTCGGAAACGGAATCGGAGCGAGTCCGTGGGTTTCCCAACTCATCACCGGGGCCTGCGCATGAACGGGCAGAATGAGTACGTGCCTGGCAACCACGGCATCCGCGAGGACAGGCTTCACCACGCTTGGTCGTTCGCCGGCAGCGACCTTGAGCGGGCCCGAAATGCCCAGCCGATACTCTCCTTCCACTGCCGTCCGCGGCTTGATCACCAGTCTGCGAGTGGCCATTCCCGGCACGTCAACCACCTTGACGGTCGCCGCAGGCTGGACCCGGTGGGGGCCAGCCCAACTCGCAGGGACCTCGATCTGAAACTGATCGGCAAGGCCTCCGCTGACCTTGAGATGGTACTCCAGGTCAAGCTGCCAGGAGTCGGCCAGACTGCGCATCCAAGTGATCACGTCGGCGGTCACCTTGGGCTTGTTTGGGGCAATCCAAAGATCCGCCTTCACCTTCTCCGCGCTCTTCGCTTCGAAAGCCTTCACCAACTGTCCCAACGGGGCACGCGATTCGTCTGCAAGCGGCCATTCGATTTCCGCCAGTCCGGTGGGTTCGCTAACGCGGACCTGAACCTCGGGCTCGCGGAACAAGGCGATCTGCATGGGCCGAGTTGGCTCGGCCTCCAGCCGGATCACTGGCAGCGGCAGCCGGCCTGGTTGCGGCGTGGGCAAACGGCCCACGAGAGTCAACTGTCGCTTGCCCGTCGACGGTCCGTTGAGAAACACGGTCGTCACGCCGTCGGCCGCGCGCGACCATCGCGATACCCGCTGAGCGCCGTCTTCCAGCACGGAGATCCGTTCGATGTGGAGGTCCGCTGGCGCTGCGATTTGATGTTGAAAGACCGCCTCGCCGGTGCTTTCGATGCCGGCATCCAAGATTACATGCGCACAGCGGGCCGCGAGATTCAGGGTGAGAGTCTGGTGCGCCTTGACTTGAGTGGGGATCGGACGCGTGGACACGCTCCAATCCGTCTGCGGCGAAGGGACTTCCCATGCCGCCAGCGGAGGCGACTTGGTCGCACCCCACGCGGCGACAAACGCGGGCACCGCAACCGGCTGCAGACGTTCCGCGGCCAGCGAGTGCTCCAGCGACGGATCGACCGACACCGCCAGCCAACGTTTGCTGGTTCGGGCGCTCGGCACATCGAACCAGGGAAGCCGGTAGTTCCCCACGCCCGAACTCTCCTGATAGAGAAATGTCGCCGGAATCGTAATTCGGTCGCCGGCGGGCCGAGAGAGCTCGAATCGGATTCGCTGCGGCTCTCCGGGATCGGCCGAAACCTGGGCAATCGGGGACCGTTCGTCCTTTGCCGGGAAATACCGCAGACGCGGGTCGACCGCGAGTTCGATTTGGCGCGAGCCGCTTTCCATGCCTCGGAAATTCAGAAGCGTTTCCAGGACCACCGAGCCGGGACGGATCTTGAGCCAAAGCAACTGCTCGACATCGGCAGTTGTCCCCCCAGCGGATCGGGAGGCACGTTCGGGCCAATCGATTTCCAGTCGATCCGTTGGGCCCAAGGCGACCCGCAGCCTCGCTGGGTCCGGTTCCCGCACCGTCGCACCCAACGCAAACGGGAATTCCACGCTGGGGGCATCCGGAGGAATCGTCAGTTCGAGCCGCGACGTGGCAAGTCGCGGGATCTTCCATTGGACGAAGATCTTCTCGCCAACGGTTCGCGTCGTGGGTCTCGCCGCCAACTCCAGTCGGTATCGCCCCGGCTCCACGACGTCGAATGCCATGTAGCCTTCCGCGTCCGGCCAAATGGGTTGGATGCTCCGGCCTTCGAGTGTGACCCCATCGGGCAATGGTTCCATACCGGTCCGCCCCATCGCGATTCGCACGCGAGTCTGCCGGCCGAACACCTCGATCTCGAAACTAGCCCGCAACTCTTCCAACGCGAGTTGTTCGGGAGCCGACCGCCAAGTCAAGGTCCCACGATAGACGGCCGACCGCAGCACCCACCCCTGCCGATCCTCCACTCGGCCGGCTGCGGCCGACTGCAATCGGCTGAAGAAGCTCTCGGGAACGTAGAATTTGTCGCCCGTGGGCTGCTGCTTCTCGTCGACCGGAATGAGCACTTGCTGCGCCGGGGCAAGGGTCGGACCGTCCGCCGACTCGCCGCGCACCGAACCGCACCAAGTGCATATCGTGAACAACGCCCAGACCGTGGTGCGCACCGCGGGCGACCGGTGGAGTCTCCGCTGCGTTGTGATCGTGGAGTCGGCTCGACCGGCGACGGATCGTTGCTGTCGCGTCACGAACTTCAGGCCAGTCGCGGCGAGGACGGCCCACAGCACGCCGGCGGGAATCGGCGCAAAGGCATCCGGAATCAACAGGGCTCCCAGCGCGGCCAACGTGGCCAGAACGACGAGCAGCGAACTCCTCGCGCGTCCCTTCCACATCAGAAGGGCGAACACGGCAACGAACATACTCCATCCGAGCCCCTGGATCGTCTCCGCATGGACGATTGGCAAGACTGCCGATCCTTCGGACGGCAGTTCCATGCCAAACGAAGATCCGCTCAGCGATTCCGACGGACTCGGCCCGGTCGGCATAGGCAGCGTCCAGGGATCGCTGGGGGGGTCCGGCATTCGTCCCCAGACTTCCAGGCGAACGAACGTGGGGTCTTGACCGCCCTCGGCGGCCTGTATCAAACGGTCGGCCAAGACTCCGGGCAGCACCTGCCACACCGAATCCAAGCCGGTTGGCGCAAGGCAGGCTCGGTACGAGGCAGTGCCCACGGCGCTCGTCAACAGGACAGCATCCCTGGAGACCAAGACACTCAAGTCGGCCTGCTCCGCAATCGCCGGTCCCCGGTCTGGGTCGGTTTCGCCGTGAACTTGGGGCAAGGGAGACTGAGCTCGTATGCCACATCGCGCAAGGGCAACATGATCGACGAGGACCGGGCAGCTCACACTCGTTGCGGCTTGAAGGAGTCGCTCGCCCCAAACGGGATCCGGCAAGGCCGGATTGAGGCTGCCAGTTCCGGAGACCACAGCCGAGGGCTTTGCCCGACTTCCCAATTGATCGAGCAAACGTTCCCCTTGATGCCGCGCGAAGGCAACCTCGTTTCGGGTTCCATCCCAGTGCGTCCAATCCTCGGCCATCCAGGGCCGGAATCGTGCGCTTCGCTCTCCCTGTCCGAACGCTCCGAACAGCCGTTGCGGAAGCGACTGGGGGGCATTCCGCAAGCACTCGCCAGACCACGGAGACCAGCCCAACCGGTAGCCCGGCGGCAGCCACGCGGTCCAATAGCTTCGAAGCACCGGCACATCCAGTTGCGGCACGACCGGCTCCAGAGAGTCGAGGATCCCCGGCGACGGCCGTGCCGAAGACACGAGCAACGAAAGGGAAGGATACCTGCGGCCGGCCGGAAGCGAGACTGCCAGCCAAAGGCCCTCCCCTCCGGGAATCACATCCCGAGGAACCCGGGAGCCATCGACCCAAATGCCGCAAATTGCATCGGAATCGAGGTCCGCGGGCAGTCCGAGCAGGATCCGCGCACGTCCAGCATTTTCAAGGCGATACACGATCAGGTGGTGCGCCTTTCCTTCGGCGGTGAATCGCGATTCGATATTGCAGGACCACGCCCAGGCCGATGGCACTGCGGATTCTGTCTTCTGGGGCGTCAGCACCACGCCAGCGTCGGCGCCAGGGACAGCATCGTGTGTGGGATCGTAGCGAAAGGTCGCCCGCACCGCGCTGTATTGATCGCCGGGGGTTGCCGCGGGGGGAATCGACGTCAGATGGTGCGACTGGATCTGGATGGCACCCGCACGCATCGAACTGATGGACACCGTGCCGCTCTGCCGGGCCGCTTCCGGCAGTGCGGCCAAGCTGAGCGCCAAGGGCGAGAGTAGAGGAAGTGTCCGTGTGGCACGGAACTCGAATGGAGCAGTCCTTGGCCGGCGAAAGACAATCTCGTACTCCTCGCCACGGGAGGTCTCGCCGTCGGTCGGAAACCCCTTCGGCTTCCACGTCCGAACGGTCACCTGATCTTGCTCGTCCGGGCCGAAACTCCAATGCAACGGCGTGCTTCGGGCGTGCGAGAATTGCACCAACACGCGATCGACGCGGGTCGTCTCGGGAACGCAACGCATGGTGTAGGATTCGTTCAATCCCGTTGCCGTCGCCGCGGCTTCGACCGCCACCGTGGCCGAGTAGCTGGGTTTGTGCGGCTGCAGCGCCACCTGCACTGTTGCGGCGTGCTCATCGTCGACGAACACGAGCCCCTTGGGCGGATCGTCGAAAAGCTCCAGATCGGCCGGCGACAGACTCTTCGGATCGACCCGCGTGAAACGCTCGTCGTGAGAGACTCGCAGTTGGTAGGCCTCCGCCGCCCGAGTGGATACTAGTCGCCGCCCTCCGCCCGATCCGTGGAACTCAATCGGCACCAGATCGTCACGCGTCAATTCGCGCCCGAGCGGCGAATAGTGGTGCCGAGCCTGGACCGAAATCTTCAGCGGGCCGGCTGCGTCCAACGCCTTGGCCAGGCGGATCGACAGACGGCGACCGCCGCCCTCGCCTTGGAGCACGCTCCAATCCTCCAGGGCATTGGCCGGCACGGTCTCTACCGAATCGACCGTCCAGAGACGCGAGACATCGGCCTCGATGGAGAACCGTTCTCCTTCGGCCACGCGGAATCGGGCGGTCGCTTCGGCCGCCATGTCGACGCCGCTCAGTTCCAACGCGGTGCCGCAATCGAACTCCAGGGGCGACTCG
>CAZFKF010000024.1:0-14144 GCA_964518805.1 uncultured Planctomycetaceae bacterium
TCACCGCGGCGGTGAACTCCAAATCGGGGTCCCCGGCCGTGACAAAAGGCATCAGCGCCTTACGGCCGGCTTGACGAAGTTGGGCAAACAGTGCGTCGATTGCGAACATGGCGGAAGCTTCTGATCAAGTGTGGAAGGGATAATGACATCGCCGTTGGAGGGTCGTGCAAATCGGCCTGCAACGGATGCGAGAGCCGGTCCGGCTTGGGCGATCCCGACTCGTGCCGGAACCGGCCCTTGGCTCGGACGCATCTCCTGGCAGCCGCTAGGGGCAACGTGAGTCTACGGGGAATTCCTCTTCGGATACCACTCCTTCCAACGGGCGAAGGAGCGCGAACCTTCGCCGGAAGGCTGTCCCAGAAGGATGTTCTCGACGCTGATGTCTTCATCCACTTCGCTCCAACGGATGCCGTGCCCCTGGCCGACCAACTTCCATGCCTGGCGATGCTCGGGACGCGCGTGCGACAACCGAGGGTACCAAGAGATTGGAACGGTCACGACTCGCCCGTCGGAAAGCGATACGCAGATGCTCTCATCGGTCGTTTCAAGGTTCTTGATCACGGCGTCAGCCGTTCGTGTCGAAGAACTAATCCCACGCCTCCAATAACCTGGCTTCATGCTCTTCTGTTGTTCGATCTGGCGCAACTCCGCGCTTGAGAAGCCGCGATTCCAGGCCAATCGTACCGGCGCCAACCAGAACTTGCAGTCTGACTCGTCGCGCTGCACATGCGTGTGCGGCGGCTCCGCGGAATCACCCGCGTAGAAAAAGTACCGATACGGCCCGACGCGCCACGAAGTCGGCATCACAAAGAAGCTCCCCGATCGTTCATCAATCCCGTCGCTCCTGATCAAGCGTTGCACACGCCGACTCTCTCGACCAAAGCCAGGATACCCGGCTAGATCGCTTCTCCCCGCAATCTCGCCACCTCCGCCGCATCCTTGTCGCCACGGCCCGAAAGGCAGACGACGATCACCTCGTCCGGCTTGCGGGCGCGGGCCACCTGGAGCGCCTTGGCCACGGCGTGGGAGCTTTCCAGGGCCGGGAGGATGCCCTCGGTGCGCGCCAGCGTATCGAAGGCCTCCAGCACTTCCGTGTCGGTGGCGTTGGTATACTGAACGCGCCCCGAGTCCTTCCAATAGCTGTGCTCCGGCCCGACGCCGGGATAGTCGAGTCCTGCCGAGATGGAATGCACAGGGCTGGTCTGGCCGTCGTCGTCCTGGAGCACATACGTGAACATGCCGTGAAGGATGCCGGGCCGGCCATAGCTGATCGTGGCCGCATGCTCGCCGGGCCGATCGGATCGGCCGCCGGCCTCCACGCCCAGCAATCGCACCTGGGGATCATCGACGAACGGATAGAACATCCCCGCCGCGTTGCTCCCGCCGCCGACGCACGCGACAACCAAGTCCGGCAACCGTCCCAATTGTCCCAGGCACTGCGCGCGCGTCTCCCGCCCGATGATCGACTGAAAATCGCGAACGATCCGCGGAAACGGATGCGGCCCCATCACCGAACCCAGGCAGTAATGCGTGGTCTCGACCGAGGGCATCCAGTCGCGGAATGCCTCGTTGATGGCATCGCGGAGGGTCCGCGAACCACTCGCGACGGGCCGCACCTCCGCGCCCAAAAGTCGCATGCTGAACACATTGGGCTTCTGCCGGCGGATGTCCTCCTCCCCCATATACACAACGCACTCAAATCCAAATCGGGCACAGGCCGTGGCCGTGGCTACGCCATGCTGTCCGGCCCCGGTCTCGGCGATCACCCTCTTCTTCCCCATCCGGAGGGTCAACAGGGCTTGACCCAGGGTGTTGTTGATCTTGTGGGCACCAGTATGGTTTAGATCCTCCCTTTTTAGGTAGATTTGCGCTCCACCATTCAGACGGCTTAGTCGCTCGGCGTGATAGAGCGGCGACGGTCGGCCCACGTAATGCTGATAGAGCGCGCCAAGTTCGCAATGAAACTGCGGGTCGGCAGATGCCTGATCGTAGGACGCGGAGAGCTCCCGAAGGGCCCGAATGAGGGTCTCGGGGACGTAGCGCCCGCCAAACGGGCCGAATCGGCCGATACTGTCGGGAACTTGGCTTATCGCAGGCATGGACACCCCTTGTATACAACTAATAGTGGATCATAATCCCACTCGCAAGTATTTATTACCACTACCGAGGACGGATTGATTGTGGGTGCGAGCCGGGACGGGGTCAAGTGGACTATCCATTTGGCGCGTCCTTGACCATAAGGTACGCATTAAGAGAGCCCCATGAACAGATTTCGGTTCACGGAATATCCAAGACAGCACGCCGACTCCGCCGTCGCCCCCCGGAGCACCTAATCTCATGCCCCACGTCGGAAGCGAAGTCGATGCCAACTTCTACCAACTCATCCACCGAATGCTGGAGTCCCCCCGGGGACCTGAGGGCCATGACCGGCGGTCGGAGGAGCGACGAGCCTTTCGCGCGGCCCAGCGAATCGCCCCTTGGGACGATGGGCGGTTTCCCGACGACCGTGAGTTCGTTTCAATACAGTGCCACGACCTGACGCGAAGGGGCTTCTCGTTTCTCGCCGCCAGCGTGCCTCCTTTCAGCAATCTGATCGTGGAATTCGACGCGCAGCCTGAACCGTTTTACGTCGGCGCACGAGTTCTCCATTGCGATCCCGTCGTGCGCAGCGCAACAGGCCAGATCACGCGTTCGAGTCTGTGTCGCCATGCCACGCCGGACGTTGCGCCGCAAAGCCGGACTGAGAAGCCGTTGTTTCTCGTCGGTTGTCGCTTCACGCGCCGCTTGCAGAAACCGGCGTAGGTCCTAGGGTCGCGTTGCCAAGGCCAACCAATCCACAGGGGCGTCGAATTCATTCGCATTCCACAAGACCTCCGCCAGCACCGGAGGAACGCAGCGTGCGACGAGCTCCCGCCGGTTCGTGGCGATGCTGGCGTCGTCGCCTGGCGGCGAGGGGTGGTTCAGGACGACGCCCGCGACCTTCAACCCGTCGCGAAAAGTGGCCGCGGCGATCAGCGTCTGCAAGGTCTGGTTGATCGTGCCAAGGCCGTTGCGTGCGACGACGACGAGCGGGAATCCAAATTCGCAGGCCAGATCGGCCACATAGTCGTCATCGCCCAGCGGCGACATGAGCCCTCCGGCCCCTTCGACAAGTACGACGTCCGCCCGGCCTGTCCAGAATTCCAGGCCGTGGCGGAGCAATCGACGATCCAATCGCCTTCCCTCTTCGCGCGCGGCCAGGTGAGGCGCCAGCGGCGCGAGAAATCGCTGCGGGCACACGCGCTGGAGCGTGCCCGGCTTCCCGGCAGCCTCCCATAGAGCCATCGCATCGTCGGAGACCAGCCTTCCGCGCTCGCGGCGGCAGCCGCTGGCCGCCGGTTTATACACGCCTACCCGGCAACCGGCGCTTCGCAACGCCCGGGCAATCATCGCCCCAACGTAGGTCTTGCCCACTCCGGTGTCCGTGCCGGTCACAAAAAGTCCTGCCGTCTGTTTCCGTCTCATACGAACCATGGTAGCATCATGAGGCGAAAGGCGATACGAGGACTCCGTGCCGTTCGGCTCTCCGGAGCCAGCGGTTTTCCCAAGGTGCTCGCCAGACCCATTCGACCACGGACAGCCAAGCCAAGAACGAAGGAGGGCGTCTATGAGCAGAAGTCACTCAACGATATCGACCATCGGTGCGGTGCTTCTGCTTCTGCGACCGCCGATCGGCGCGGCGCAAGAGTGGCGGCCCAAGGTCGACGCCCTGGCCAGGCCGGCCGTCGAGAGCGGCGCTGTGATGGGCCTGGCCATCGGCATCGTTCAAGGCGGGCGGAGCGAATGTTTCGGCTACGGAAAGATCTCGACGGCTTCCGACAAGGTCCCTGACGAAACGACGCTCTTCGAGATTGGCTCGATCACGAAGGTCTTCACGGCCCTGGCCTTGGCCGATATGGCACGCGAGGGGCTCGTGGCGCTCGACGATCCGGTTCGCAAGTGGCTGCCCGATTCCGTGAAAGTCCCCACGCGGGACGGCCAAGAGATCACTTTGGCGCATCTGGCCTCGCACACATCGGGCCTGCCGCGGTTGGGCCGCATCCTGGAATTCCAGGCCGTTGGCAACCCGCTGAACCCCTTTGCCCGGTTCAGCGTCGAGGATCTTTACAAGACCCTGGCCACTTCGAGCTTGGCCGCCACGCCCGGCACGAAGTATGCCTACAGCAATCTCGGCGCCGGTCTGCTGGGTCACGCGCTTGCCCGCCGTGCGGGCATGGACTATGAGGAACTGCTTCGGCGACGCATCCTGGTTCCCTTGGAGATGAACGACACGAGGATCGCGCTCTCGCACGACGCGAAGTCGCGTCTGGCCGTGGGACACGACATCGACGGCAACCCTCTGCCGCCGTGGGATCTTCCCACGCTGGCAGGGGCCGGGGCACTGCGGTCCGACGTGAAAGACCTCGTGCGGTTCGTTCAGGCGAACCTTCGCCGCGGCAAGCCCCCCTTGGCCGAAGCCATGGAAACCACGTACCGCCCGCGACTCGATTTTGCCCCGGACCAGTCCATTTGTCTGGGCTGGCATTGGCGCAAATCGGACAAGATTCTCTGGCACAACGGGCAAACCGGCGGCTACCACGCCTTTGTGGGCCTCAATCCGGGGCAATCCCTCGGCGTGGTCGTGTTGGGAAACACCGCGGGAGGAACCGTGGACCAGATCGCCCACCGCCTGCTCGACCTTCTGGCCGGCAAGCCGATCGAGCCGCTGGAGTTCAAGAAGCCGCATCCCGTCGATCCTGCGGTCCTCGATCAGTACGTGGGCAATTACGAACTGTATCCCAATTGCATTCTCTACGTAACCCGCGAAGGCGATCGGCTCTGGGTCCAGGCCACCAACCAGCCCCGCTTGGGCGTCTACGCCCAGTCGGACACCAAGTTCTCCTATCGAGCCGTCGACGCTCAGATTACCTTCGTCCGTAACAAGGAGGGCCGAGTCGACAAACTGGTCCTCCACCAGCACGGTCTCGATCTGCCGGCCTGGAAAGGCGGCCTGATCGCCAATTTCGGCGGTCAACTGTTCAAACGCCTCGCCGGTCCCGCTCAACCGAAGGCTTCAGACACTCCGGCGGCGCGACCGTCGGGCAACAGCGGCCAACCACAACCGGCGGATGCCTCGCGCAACGCCCGCCGGCCCGTTTCCGAGGCCGATCTCCGCTACTGGCTCGAAAACATGATTGTGTACCACCGATTCCGAGCGGAGGAGGCCGCCGTTGCGACCGGCATGAAGAACGAGGAAGTCGAAGCGGCCGCGAAACGGTGGGACCTTCAGCCCGGCGCGCAACCGCAGCGTCGGCCAGGCGACCCGCTCGTGGTGCTTCCCTACCCTGGCGGACGCCACCCGCGTTTGGGCTTTCTGGAGGGGGCCATCGATCCGCAGCGCGAGACGAAGGTCAGCATCTTCACGCCCTGGGATCCGGCCAGCTATGTGGTGTTCGACGTGCCGGAGGCCGTCTGGTCGAACCTGGGCCTGACGTACCTCGCGCATACGCATATTCCTACCGTGTGGACCAAACAGGGCATCCACCTACCGGTGCAGGAATGGGAGCGTCGTGAAGGCGGTGTGCTCCGCAGCACGCGGCGTCTGCCCAACGGAATTGTGATCGCCGTCGAGGTCCGTCCCAAGGCCGACGAGGTGCAGTTCGACTTGTCATTGGCCAACGGAACCGACAAGCCGCTCACCGGCCTGCGCATTCAGAACTGCGTCATGCTCAGCTACGCCAAGGGCTTCAGCCAACAAGCGTCGGACAACAAGGTCTCGCGCGTTCCCTTTGAGGCGTGCCGCTCCGACGACGGCACGCGGTGGATCGTCACGGCATGGAATCCGTGTTGGCGCACTTGGGACAATCCCCAGTGCCCTTGCATGCACTCCGATCCCGTGCTTCCCGATTGCGCTCCCGGCCAGACGACCAAGGCATCCGGCTTTCTTTGGTTCTACGCCGGTACGGACATCCAAAGCGAGTTGCAGCGTTTGTCGAAGAAAACGGGTTGGCCACTCAAGTAGAACGCGATCGAGCCAATGCCCGTCACCCCTTGGTGGAATCGCGAGTCCAAGACAGGAGCCCGGAACATGAACCGCTCGTTCGGCGATCACCAATTCCGCATGTCCCTTTGGGTCATCGCGTGGTGCGTCGTGATGCCGTTCGCCGCCCAAGCAGCGGAGCCGCCGTTGGCGTTGGACTCGTCCAAGATGCTCACCGAATACTTCGAGCAGATGTCGGCGGCCAAGCCGTTTCTCGTGCGAACCGGAAACGCATGGCAGAAGCACCGCGACCAGTTGCGAGATTTCGTACTCGACTGTGCGGGCCTGAAGCCGCTGCCCGAGCGGGTTCCGCTGGACGTGCATGCGTCGGCGCCGCTGGATCATCCCTGGTGCACGGTCCGCCGGGTGTACTATCAGCTCTGGCCGGGCGTCTACAGTTCGGGCCTGTTGTTCATGCCCAAACAGTGGCGCGAGCGGCCGGCCCCGGCCATGCTCTGCCCGCACGGCCACTGGAGCGAAGGCAACGCCAATCCCGAGGTGCAGAAGCGCTGCCTGAATTTCGCCCGGCTCGGCTACGCGACCTTCTCGTCGACGCAGAATCACTACGAGGACCTGGCGATCGGCGTCTCGCATCAGACGCTGATGATCTGGAACAACATCCGGGCACTCGACTACCTAGAGTCGCTGCCCGAGGTCGACAAGGCCCGGATCGGTGTGGCCGGCGAATCGGGCGGGGGCTTGCAGACGCAAATGCTGGCCGCGGTCGATCCCCGCGTCAAGGCCGCCACGATCGTCGGACTGACCTGTGACTTTCGCCAGATCATGTTTCCAGGTTCGATCCATTGCACGTGCAATCACTTCCCCAACGTGATGCGGCAGACCGATCATCCGGAGATCAGCACGCTTGGGCTGCCTGCCGCCATGCAATACCTCACCATGAACGACTGGACCCGCTCGTTCGAGACGGCGAACTTCCCCACGATCCAACGCCTGTACGCCGCGCACGGGATCGGCGAGCGGGTGTTCTGCAAATACTTCGATACGGACCATAACTACGACAAGGCCAAGCGCGAGTGGACTTATTGGTGGGTGGAGCGGTGGCTCCGCGGCAAATCGACTCCCGGTCCGGAGAGCGAACCGGAGACCAAGACGTTTCCTGTCGACGCGATCGCCAAGCTTTCGGCATCCGTGCCCAATGACAAGGGATTCGGCGAAATCAGCCGCATCTACCGGCAGGCACGAGGCTACAAACCCGCGACGATCGCCACACGCGCGGACTGGCAGGCCTATTGCGCGAGGATGCTCCCCGCGCTCCGCAACTTGCTGGGCGAGGCCGTCGCTCTGCCCCGCCAGACGGCGGCAATCTGCGGTCCTGCGACGCTCGAGGGCGAGTTGATGGTCCAACGCGTTGCCTACCCGAGCGAAGGCAGGATCGTCGTGCCGGCGATGATCTTGAAGCCCAGGACCGCAGAGCGCAAGCTTCCGGTTGTCATTCTTCTGAATGCCGGCGGAAAGGAATCGTTCGCCAAGGACTCGGGCCCCGATTCGCCGCGAGGCATTGCCGGCACGGGGACGCTCGTCGTTCTGCCCGACCTCCGCACCTATGGCGAAATGGCGTTTACCGGAACCGAGGCCGCGCCGGGCCAGGCACAGGCGTGGGAACGCAACGGCATCGTCTGGGGGCGCCCCGTGCCTGGCATGGGGGAAACCGATCTTCGCGCCGTTCTGGACGGTGTGACGGCCCGGCTCGATGCCGATCTGAGTCGGATCACGGTGATTTCCCGCACGTCGGGCGGGCTGGCCATCGCAGCCCTGTTTGCCGCCGCCCTCGACCGCCGGATCGCCGCCGTGGACTTGGACCTCGCCGGCTGCTGTTTCGAGAAACGCAACCTGCCGTTGGTTTCGTGCATGCTCCAGCACGGCGACGTGCTTCATTGGTCCGCCCTCTTGGCCGACCGCAAAGTCGTTCTCCGCAACGTGCCGGCCGAGGCCGGAAACGCCGCGTGGATGGCCGGAGTGTTTTCCGTGATGGGCAACGCGCCGGGCGTGCAAATCCATCCGAAATAGACAGTTCCACTTCTTGTCTCATCGCAGTCTTCGCAGGAGGTTCCCATGCGACGAACGTACCTGGTTCTTCTGTTGGCGTGCCTCGGCACGATGGCGGCGCCGGCGTCGGCCGAACCCAAGCCGGCGGTCGCGCCGCCGAAGCAGTACGAGATGCCTTTTGTCGCCAAGACGCAGTCCGAAGCCGTGGCGTGGCAGGCCCGCGCCCGGGCCCGATTGCTGGAACTCGTGGCCCAGCAGGTGCCGCGAATTTCTGCACGCGAAGTGCCGATCGACCCGAGGCTCGGGCCGCCGCAGGACAAGGGCTCCTATACGCTGTACGCGGTCACATTCCAAGGCAACAACCGCGATGGCAAGCGTTGGCCCGGATTGTTGGCCGTCCCCAAGGGCACGGGGCCCTTTCCGGCGATGCTGGCCCTGCACGGACACGGCGGGTCGGCCGAGGCGGTGTTCGATCCAAAGGGCCTTTACCACGGCATGGCCGATCGCTTTGCCCGCGGCGGCTACGTGGTCTTCGCGCCATCATTCACGCACCAGAAGTACGCCGCCAACGTGCTCTGGGATCTGTTCCGCTCGATCGATCTGCTGGCCTCGCGGCCCGAGGTCGACAAGGAGCGGATCGGCGTGGGTGGGCTGTCGATGGGCGGCGAGTGGACGATGTGGATCGCCGCATGCGACCCGCGCTTGAAGGTGGCCGTGGTCAGCGGCTGGATGTGTACTTCCGAAGGCGTCTTTTCGGTGCCCAATTGCGTCTGTTGGCAGTTGCCGGGCCTAGTGGAACTGATGGACGTGTGCGAAGTCCACCTGGCGATCGCCCCGCGCCCGGTGGTCTTCGAGAGCGCGGAGTTCGACGGTTGCTTTCCGATCCGCTTCACGCGCGAGGGCTTTCAGCGGATCCGCGCCGGATACAGGGTCTTCGGGGCCGAAGACGCCGTGGCGCAGGATGTCTGGCCGGCCGGCCACGAATGGCACGGCGCCGTGGCCTATCCCGCGGTCGACAAGGTCCTCGGGGGCCACGCGGCGAAGCGAAATCCGTAGACCTAAACACGGCGCGCGGGCCCGAAGCTCGCTTAATCCTGTCGAACGACCCGCATGATCTCCAGCATCAGCGTACTCGGCAGCCATCCTCGGTAAGAGACGATGTCCTTACGCGTCACCTTTCTTAGCCATCGGCACTTGACCACGGAAGGTTCGCGCAGGCCACTCTTTGCTTTTCCGTCAGCAGACCAAGGCAAACGAATCCAGTCGGGCTCCAAGGGAATCGTGAATTTCGTCGTGATGGCTGCTACGACAAATTCTCCATCCTCATCTTCTGGGATTTGATCTGTGTCGGTGAGCACAACTGCCGGGCGAAGCTTTCGATTACGTCCACACGGATCGGTAATTGCTATTTCAACTACCCGCCCTTGGCTAAGCCGGCACACATCTTCGACTCCGCTGCGTACCAGGAATCCGACTATTCGTCATACCATTCCTGAGGTGCTGGAAACCGGTCAGCCAGCAGCAAAAGATCGGCATTTCGAGGAGTTGTTCTACTCAACTCCGCCTTGGCCGCAGCCTCTTCCGCATAGACGGTTGCGATGTCAAGGCCGCGGCGCGTTGCCTCAGATTCGAGGTATTCACGCATTTCAGATGTAAGCCTCACCATCTGGTCGCTTGTGAGCATGGCGTCTCGCTCTATCGCACAGAAAGTAGCCTCCGTGACAAGCGAATGTGCATCCCGCGTCAGAACTTCGCTGATTCTGTATTCAGCGACTGTCGGTGTTGATGTAGTGCAGTCAGGATGAATAATCATTGCGGGTCTTGCTTGGCCCTATCCACCTTATCTATCGTCGTGAGATGCTTCCGCATAGCTTCAGCAATGGCGCGAAAACTGTCAGGGGTCATCGCAAGACGGATGATGGGAGACACCGTAACGGAGTCGATCTTCTCCAACTGCTGCCGCTTCTCCTCTTCGGTTTCCCCCCATATCACGGGAGGATTCGCCTGGCCGAACGTGAGATAGACAGCGCTTCCGTCGTACTGAACTACAGCTTGGTTCGCGAAAACGGTCACCGCCGCTTCGCCCCACACGAGCTTGATCATCTTACCTTTCGAATCTGTGCCAACTTCTCCACTCATCGCTTTGGCACCCTCGTGCAGAACAAGTGCATTTGTCCACTTCACCGTACTATCGGCTTTCCAGCATGTCAATCTTACTCCCCCCCGTCAAGATAAGAACTGGGACACCGAAAAGAACCGCACCGGCATATCCCCCACCGGGTGGAGTGCGGCCAGAAACACGGTAGCAAGGCTGTGCGGCCGATCACGACCTCGTAGTTGCCTCTCAATACAACAAGTAACGGGCGCGGCGTTGGCGAAACCGGTCCAACTCGGCCTGCCACGCCGACTCGATCTCGGCCACGTCCTTGCCGGCCAAAAGGGCCTTGAGCGATTCGGCGTGCCCCAGCAGCCGATCGTAGGCCCGGGCGTCCCAGGCGTCGCGATGGGCCCGCCGCAACTCGCAGGCGACGGCCAGCCCCACGCGCACTGGTTCCAGGACGCTGCGGTCGGTGATCGTGAAGCGGACTGCCTGGCACTTCTGTTTCTCGAATTTGCTCGATGATGGCGTGAACTCGGTCGCCTCGAAGCGGACGCCCGGCAGCTTCCTCGAATCGAGTGCCTCGGCCAGACGCTTGCCGTCGAGCCAGGGAGCGCCGATCCACTCAAAAGGCGTCGGCGTTCCGCGGCCCACCGAGAGGTTCGTCGTCTCCAGCAGGCCGATCCCCGGGTAGAGGATCGCTTCGTTCAGGTTCCGCATGTTGGGTGAAGGATTGATCCACCGCAGCCCTGTCGCGTCGAAGTAGTCGCCTCGGCGCCAGCCTTCGACCCGCACAACGTCGAGATGCAACCCGAGCCGAAGCTCGGCGTTGAACATCGTGGCCAGTTCGCCCGCGGTCATGCCGTGACGGACCGGGAGGCGATAGAACCCCACGAACGACTCGCGTCCCGCATCGAGCACCGGGCCGGCCACGTCAAGTCCGTTGGTCGGATTGGGGCGGTCGAGCACCACGAAGCGAAGCTTGTGCTCGGCGGCCGCCTGCATCGCGTAGCCCATGGTGGAAATGTAGGTGTAGAACCGCGTGCCGATGTCCTGGATGTCGAAGACCAGCGTGTCGACCCCGCGGAGCATCTCCGCGGTCGGCCTCCGCGTCTTGCCGTACAGGCTATGAACTGGCACGCCGGTGTCGGGGTCGCGCGAGTCCTGGAGGATTTCGCGGTCGAGAACTCCCTGCGGGCCGTGTTCGGGGCTGAACATGGCCACGAGTTGCACTCCCGTCCCTCCTCGAAGCAGCCGGGCCGTGCTGACTCCGCCACGATTCACGCCCGTGTGATTGGTGATCAGGCCCACGCGCCGCCCCTGAAGCAATCGGAACTGGTCGCGCTCGAGGACGTCGATTCCGGGGAGGACGCAGGCCGTGTGGTCCATGACGGCGCGACCGGCGATCGTGCCGATCCGACCCGCCAGCGAATTGATCGAGCCTTTGCCGTCGGGGTGCAGCCGGTTGCTCAGGAAGATGACGAACAGGTCCAATTCGGGATCGATCCACATCGAGGTCCCGGTGAAGCCGCCGTGTCCAAAGGCCCGGGGCGAAAACGACTCACCGCGATTCGACGAATAGCCCGTGCGCATGTCCCATCCTAGGCCACGGAACCCGGTCGAGACCTTCTGCGGGCTTGCCATTGCCGCGGCCGTGCTCTCCCCGAGAACGCGCACTTCACCGTACTGCCCTCGGCCCAAAAGCGCCTGGGCGTACCTGGCTAAGTCCTGCGCGGTGGAGAAGAGCCCTGCATGGCCCGCCACGCCGCCCAACGCAAAGGCCCGCGGATCGTGAACCTCACCCTGCATCCATTGGCCGCGACGTTTTTCGGTGGGCGCCGCTCTGCGCCGCAGTTCGGACGAGGGGAGGAATCCAGTCTCCAGCATGCCCAGCGGCTTGAAGATGTTCTTGTGGGCGAACTCGTCCAACCCCTTTCCGGATATCCGCCGAACCAACTCGCCCAAGACGAGAAATCCGACGTCGGAATAGAGGAACTTGCTGCCGGGCGGGGCCACGGGCTTCGTGGCCAACAACCGCGTGCGGGCCGTTTCGGGCCCGTCGGCGTAGTCGCTCATGGGATTGTCGGCGACCAGTCCGCCCTGATGGGTCAAGAGATGCAGCACCGTGATCTGGTCTTTGCCGTGGCTGGCGAACTCCGGGATGTAGCGGGCCACCGGATCGTTCAGACGCAACTTGCCTCGCTCGACGAGGATCATGACGCTCGTGGCGGTTGCCACCGGTTTGGTGAGCGAGGCAAGATCGAACAAGGTGTCGGCGGTCATGGGCACCCGCTCTGGCACGACTTGGCGGTCGCCATAGGCCTTCTCGAACACGATCTTGCCGTGATGTCCCACAAGCACGACGCATCCCGGCATCTGGCGGGCACGCAGGGCCGTGTCCTTGGCTTCGTCGATCGCGCAAAGTTGGCGGCCGTCCATGCCCGCCTCCTCGGGCCGGACGATTGCCAAGGCCGACGGTGCGGCAGCCGCGATCGCGCCTTGCACTGCAAAGACCGCGGCCGCAACCGAGCCCGTGACGCAACGTGTCCAAGTTCCCATGACGTACTCCGGTTCAGCAGTTCCTCACGACGGATCAGAACCCATCCTACCGCGGATTCTCCCTGCCGTTATAATACCGGCCAAGGAGACCTCGCAAGCGATGACCGACCTCGCCCACCTGACCACCGAAGCGCGCAATCCGGCATCCGAGACGATCGACCGCATGTCGGCCTTGGAAATCGTGCATCTGATCAATGCCGAGGACGCTACGATTGCCGCGGCCGTAGGGCGGGAAGCCGCAACGATCGCCAGGGCGATCGAGATCATCGCCGATCGGCTCCGGGCCGGCGGACGGCTGGTGTACTTGGGCGCCGGGACGTCGGGCCGTCTGGGCGTGCTCGACGCCTCGGAGTGTCCGCCCACGTTCAACGCCCCGCCCGGACAAGTCGTCGGTCTGATCGCCGGCGGATACGCGGCCCTGACCCGATCGATCGAAGGGGCCGAAGACCATCCTGAGCTGGCGGTCGAGGACCTCAAGTCCATCGCGCTCAGCGCCAACGACGTGGTCGTGGGCATTGCCACGAGCGGGCGTACGCCTTATGTCCTTGGCGGGCTCGCCTACGCGCATTCGCAGGGGGCCTGTGCCATCGGCGTTGCCTGCAACCGCGACACCGAGCTGAACGCCCGCTCCGACTTGACCATCACGCCCATCGTCGGTCCCGAGGTGGTCAGCGGCTCGACCCGCATGAAGGCCGGCACGGCCACCAAGATGGTGCTGAACATGCTCAGTACGGGCGCCATGGTCCTGCTCGGCAAGACGTTTGGAAATCTGATGGTCGATCTCCAGTCGACGAACAGCAAACTCGTGGAGCGCTCGCGGCGGATCGTCGCCGCAATGACCGATCGCCCGCCCAACGCGGTCGAACAGGCGTTGGTCCAGGCCGCCGGTGAAGTGAAAACGGCCATCGTCATGCTGCGCTGCAACGTGGCGGCCGACGAAGCCCGCCGAAGGCTCCGCCATTGCCACGGCCACCTGCGCAAGGCGTTGGAGGAGCCGGGCCTATGAGACTCCCCAACGACGAGTTGGTGCTGGGCGTCGACGGGGGAGGATCGAAGACCGTCGCCTGGGTCGCCCGGCGCCGCGACGGCGGCGAACCGACGATCCTCGGCCGCGGCGTGTCCGGCGCGTCGAATCCGCAGGCCGTCGGGATGCAGGCGGCGCTGGAGGGCCTTGCCAGGGCCGTCGGTTTGGCGAGGGACGAGGCCGGCGCAGGTCCCGGGCCGCTGGCCGCCGCCGTTGTGGGGCTGGCGGGCTCGGATCGGCCCGAGGTCCGACAGCCCATCCTTCGCTGGATCGAGCAGTCTTCGGTCGCCCGCTGCTGCCGCGTGGAACACGACGCCTTGCCGGTGCTTGCCGCCGGATCGCCGGAGGGCTGGGGCGTGGCCTTGGTCGCGGGGACCGGGTCGCTGGCGTTCGGGCAA
>CAZFKF010000025.1:0-14073 GCA_964518805.1 uncultured Planctomycetaceae bacterium
TGCCGGGCAAGAGTTGGCGCGACCCGAACTGGGCGTTTCCCAACCGCGAAGTCTATCCCGTGGTGTGCGTGAGCTGGAACGATGACCGGGCATTCTGCAAGTGGTTGACGGAGCGGGAGCGGAAGGCCGGCCGGTTGCCCGAGGGCCTGGAGTACCGCCTGCCCACGGAAGCCGAGTGGGAGTATGCCTGCCGGGGCGGCCGCCCGCGAGCTTTTTTTTGGTGGGGAAATGAACTCGAGGAAGGCGAAGGAAGACTGAACATCTCGGCCATGGATCTTCTGCCCGGGCGGACGAAGGCTTGGCCGCTGGCGAAGGCGCCCTGGAGCGACGGGTTTTCGTTCGTCTCTCCGGTGGACCATTACGGCGAAAAGGGCCGCAATGGTTTTGGCCTGGCCGACATGTGCGGCGGAGTGTGGGAGTTTGTGCTGGACCACTTCGACCCGCAAGGCGGGCATGAAGAGGCCTATTTTGTCAAGGCGGACCCACACCCGGTCTGTAAGGGCGGCAATTACTTCGATGTGCCCGGCAACGCACGTTGTGCCGTCCGTCTGGGAATCATGAATCCCAGCTACTCCGACTCCCGGGACGGATTCCGCATCTGCCTGGGACGCCCCGTGGCTGGGGAACCGCCGAAATAGCGCCGCAACCAGCGGTTGCCTGCAATCCCCAAGACGGCAAGGCTCGCGCTCCGACGAAGCTCACCCAATTCTGAAGAGTTGCCGGAGCGGAAAGGAGTAGAACTTGTGAGGAACGATGGGCAAACCGTCTGTTGGTCCGGGCCACGGCGCGGATTGTCGGGCTATCTCACCCGACGCGGGGCGTACCTGGGGGAACAAGTACACGTTGGTGGAAAACGATGGCAAGTGCAACGTGATGGAGGTCAACTTTCTGCGTCTGAAGAGCGGCGGCATCGCGCTATTCCACCTGCAGAAGAACGCCGAGGTCGGAGGCACGCAGACGCCCGACTGCGGCGTCGTGCTTCGCGTGTCTCGGGACGAGGGCCGGACCTTCGGGTCGCGCAGCTTCCATTCCGAATCGGCGCGAACCGACGACGATTCAAAACCAGCCATTCCGCCCGCCGGGTCGGACACGCCGCCCCCGGCTACGAAACGGCAGAAAACCAAGCCCGCCGCGGACAACAACACTAAGGCTGACTCTTGCCAGTTGTAGGATCTGCAACGATAATCAACCCCATTCACCCCGGCTGCTCGAATTTCGCCCGCTCGTGGCTGGTTCTAATTCGCCCGGCGACAAGTTGGGCCAACCACTTCTTCGCCTTGATTGTGTCGATCCCTTTCGCGGGACACTGTTGCTCCAGGTTGTGTTTTCGCAAGATGTGTTTGATCTTGTTGGTGGTCCGCGTGCGAAGCACTCCCAAACGCTTGCGCACCCAAGTTACCTGCCGGTCCTCCGCGCACTGCTCGCTCGGCGGATGCACGCGGCGGAGCCCCTGCACCTTCTTGCCCGCCAGCAGCCGCTCACGATTCACCCAGAGGATCTCTCCCAGCTTGTTCGCGTCCCTTCGATCGGTCTTCTTCTTTGACCGCTTCTCGGGTTGCACGAGCATCGTCTCGCGGCACCCGTATTCCTTCAGCAACCAGTCGTTGAAGCCGCAAACCTCCAAGATCGTCACGAACCCGCCTTCCGGCTGGCTTTGCCGCTGGATCTCCTTCAGGAACTCCCGCACCCGCTCCCAGTGGGTGCTCACCTGCCGCTTCAGCATCACGTCGCCGCCTTCGTTGCGAAGGTTCACGGTCAATTGCTTGCGGTGTTGGTCGATCGCAAGGTACAACATCGTTCGGTCCTCCTGTGAGTGCTTTTGGTGGGTTCACCACGAACCACACCGTGAATAGTACCGGGAGGACCGCTCTTTCATGGAATCAGATTACCGGGCTGATGCATCACGGGGAGCCGATCGTGATTCAAGGAGACAGCTATCGCACCAAAGACAAGCCCGGCAACTGAAGCGCGCACTGACTGCACTTCGGTCGCGGAACTTCGTAGTGGTGTCGGCTCCCCAAGCGGTCTCAAGCGCTGAGCAATCCCAGCCCGCCCCCTCGGAATGATTCGCTCGCTGCCGACTCTTCGCTCGATGGTTCACCCCTCGCCCCTCGTTCTGCAAGGCTCTTGCTGCGCACTGCCGGCCCCTGGAGGCGGCGTCCGCTTGCACGCCTTGATCCCGAGTCGTGGCGAGCACTGCAGCCGTCGATCGCTTCAGTCGGCGGCGGTCCAAGCCTTCGGACCTCTGGCCCTGACCGACCGTAGCCGCTGACGCGAAGGTCGGCCAAGGAGCATGGACCGTGTTTGAGAAGGAATGACCCGCAGGCGCTACGCACACGAACCGATTCGCCGATTTCGGCGAGCACGCCAAACAACTCCCGACGTGAACGCCAATAGGCACACGACGCCGGCCAGCACCGAGACTAGCCAAGGCTTGCTGCGGTCTGTTTCCATCGCGTCCGAAGAGGCGGCTTGAGACGAAGCAGCCGGCATCGAGTCGACCTTCGGTGTCGATGGCGGAGGAACCGCTGCCGCGGCAGCGTGAGGTTGCGGCGGGGGACTGGAGGGCGTCAGGACTTTTCCTTCAACGGGCCGCGGCGCGGTGGCCGGTTGGTCCGAAGCACCAGCCGACGCCAATGCCTTGCTCATCTCGGGGTTGCCCGTGCGCTGCAACTGGCGGTTGAACTTTTCGATGGTGCCATCGGCCAATTGATGGGATGCGCCAGCGACCTTTGCCGCCAGGGTGGCCAACTCGGGGTTGCCGCAGATATGCGAAGCGCAAGCCGCGCCATGCTCGGCCACCGTCTCGACATAGACGCGGGCCGCAACGTCCAGCGTCTTGGCGTCGAGCTTGTGCAGGCCTTTGCGATGGGTCTCCAGGATGCGTGAGGCGATGTTCTGGAGGGCGTGTGGGTTGTGCCGGTTGAAGAACTCGCGCAGGCCCAGGCGGTACTTGTCCTCCAGGAAGATCTCGGCCGACTGCTTCCAATCGTCGGCGGTGACAACGTCGCTCACCACGTTCCAGCCGTACTGGTTGTCGACAACCCGGCTCAGGTACCGCGCCCCGTCATAGCCTTCTGCCTTCATCGACTTGATGAACTCCGGGTTGTGGTAGCGGCTCAGCAATTCCATTTGTATCGCCTCCCGGCCGCCGAACACCTTCTGGCCTCGCACCATGTCGTTAAGGTAAAGGGCCGGCTGTTTGCCGTCGATCTGCTTGACCGCCAGCGCCAACGCCCCTTGGTACTCGAAGTTCTCGGTCAGGTCCATGATGCCGTAGAGATTGCTGCTGCGGCCGTGGATGACCCCCTGCACGCCGCGAAGTTGCCGTTGGAAGACTTCTTCGGCCGGTTGCGACCATCCGTCCTGCGAGAAGGCGAACGACATCCGCCGCATGTACTGCGCGGCCACTTGAGCACTGCCGCCTCGCTGCTCCGAGGCTTTCACCGCGCCGTCCACGCCCGTGCTGTATTGGCCGGTTTGGGCCCCGAAGATGCGGAGCATCGCCAGCTTTTTGCTCTGGCCCGGATCGGCGCCCCGGCCCGCCAGTTCGCGGGCGATCTTCTCGGTGTTGAGGCGGATCGGATTGGGCTGTCCCGATTCGTCCGGAGCGTCGTGGGCCAGGCGGACTGCCTTATCCAAGAGGAGCATCTTGTCGGGGAAACAATCGCGGTACATGCCGGTAATGGTCATCACCACGTCGACCCGGGGGCGTCCCAGGGGGGCAATGAGCTTGACGTCGGTCACATCGCCGCGATCGTTCCAGACCGGTTCCGCGCCCAAGAGGCACAATGCCTCCGATTCGAGCACGCCGTGCGTGCGGATGAGCGTGTTGGCCCAGAGCGCAAAGCTGAGCTTGCCGGGGTACTCACCGCCGTGGCTGCGGCGATGCATGGCGATCGTCTGTTCGGCCATTCGCTTGCCGACGGCCCAGGCCTCGCGGGTCGGCAGTCTCTGGGGATTCGACTGGTACTGGTTTCGTCCGGTGGGAAAGATGTCGGGGTTCGACAGCGGGTCGCCAGGCGGTCCCACCGGGATGAATCGGCCCGCCAGGGCGCGGCTGAGGAAGCCGAGTTCCTGGTTGTGGCGCATGTGCCAGGCGGCAGTCGCGATTCGGGCCCGGTCGATGGCGACTGCTTCAGCAGGGTCGGGGGGCGAATCCGGATCTTCCTCTGGCATTTGCGGCGGCTTCGTCGCATCGGCTTTGGCCGTAGCCGCCAGCCAGGTCCGTTCTTCTTCCGGCTTCATGCCAGACTTGCGAAGTCGCCCCAGTTCGTCCTTGAACATCCGCGGCAGCATGTCAGCGGTGGCTTCGGCCGAGAATGATTCGCCGAACGTGTGCAGGCCCCTGGGGCCCGACTGCGACTCGACGTCGGCCAGCCAATGCTCGACGCGATGGACCTGGCGGTCCTCCGGCGATGCGCTATCGGCGCGCGTCGCCAGGGTGTCGTCGTGGCGGTGGTCTTCATCGCGATCGACGGCAAGATCGCATCCGACCACTTTAGCGAGCTTGAGAATGCTCTGGAAGTACTCCGCCTTCAACGCCTCTTGTTTCTCCTGGCGCGCCTGGGCGTAGTGGCCGACCAGTTCGCGGAGCTTCGCCAGGTCTCCGAAAAGAGCACCACTCACCAGCGGCGGAGTTGCATGGGTCAGCAGGACCGCCTGGCCTCGGCGTTTCGCCGCG
Organism: uncultured Planctomycetaceae bacterium; assembly: GCA_964518805.1. GTDB lineage: Bacteria > Planctomycetota > Planctomycetia > Pirellulales > Thermoguttaceae > CALFBP01. Next base: position 4,685 of record CAZFKF010000025.1, read on the forward strand.
ACCCCTTCGCCGATCCCGTCGACAATGTACGGGTAGACGTTGGGCAGATCGCCGAGGAGCAACGATGGCGGGTCGTCCCAGGCCAAGCCGATTCCCTTGCCAGGCAGGAACTCCAGCGTGCCGTGCCGTCCCAGGTGAACGACCGCGTTGGCATGCCACTCGTGTTGCAGCCAGAAATAGAAAGCGAGATATTGGTGCGTGGGCCACAGGAGCGGGTCGTGGTAGGCCGAAGCCTGCTTCTGACCCGAGGCCCTGGCGGGCTGCGGCCCCACGACGATGTTTCCCAACTGAAACACCGGCAGAACAAAATACTGTTTTGAGTCCCGGGTGACCGTCATCACGTCGCCAGGCGGCTGGCCCCATTGTTGGCAGACTTGTCGTTTGGCCTCCTGAGGCAGGCGATCGAAGTGGGCCAGATATTTCTCCAGCGGCCAAAGGACTGCCCCCTTCTGCACCAGCCCGTCGATTTCGCCGGGCGCCCAGTTGCCCACGTTCCGGCCGACCGATTGCATCGCATCGAGGATCGATTCTCGTTGGAGCTTGCCGTCCACGCGATAGCCCTGCCGGACGAGATCGGCAAGGATCTTCTCCAGGCTCGCCGTCACGTTCAGGTAGCTCGCCCCGGCGCTCTGCTTGCCGCCACTATGGTTATAGAACAGGACGGCCACGCGGCGGTCGGCCGGTTTGGCTCGGCGCAGGCGGGCCCAGGCCATTGCCCGGCGGATCTGCCACTGGAAATTCTCCTCGACGATCACGGTGCGGAAATACCGCTGCTTCGTCTCCGGGTTGTCGACCGGCTGGCGCGCCGCAATCACGGTCGGCTCGATCAGCCCCGACAACTCCGGAGCGATGATGCTCGACAGAAGCGACGACGCGGGAAGTCCCTGACGGCTTTCACGCCACTGGGCGTGCGACGTGTTCAGGATGATGCTGTTGAGCACCGGCACGTCGAGCTTTTCCAACTCCTCGTAGTGGCAAGCCTTCTCGTTCATCAGGCGGAAGCTCGACGTCATTAGCACATCGACCCCCGAGAAGAACTTGCGGATCGGCGAGGCGTCGTCGCCCGAGCCGCCGACCGGCAGAAACCAGAAGCCGAGCACGGGACTGGCCCCCGCCCGCTCCAATCCCCGTACGACCTGCGTGAAGTAGTCCGTCTCTTCGTTCAGGTAGAGCGTGTTGTACACGAAGACGCCGATTTTGGGCGCCTCCGGCTTGTAACCGGGACGTGCGGCGTACCACTTCCAGTAGTCGGCGGCCGTGGAGAAGACGCGATCGGCGTCCGGATGGTAGATTCCTTCGGCGGGTGCCTGAACCGCCTTGCGAGCCTCGACGCCCGACACGCCGAACACCTGGCAGACGCGTTCGAGAAAGCCAACCATATTCAACAAACCGCGGTTGCGGTAGTAGGGTGCCAGATCGGCGAGTTCATTGAGCGACACGGCCCCCGTGGGGCGCCGGCGGCTTGTATCGCTGACAACCCAGACCCCCTTCGCCGCCGCAGCAGCCAGGGCCTCGTCCAACCCCGGAATCGAGCACCGCAAGCCCAACACCATGTCGTAGGGGGCGAATTCCAGCGGCTTGGGCGACTCGACCCAATCCTGCTCCACCCATAAGTCGAGCACGAGCTTATCGGGGCCGTGGAGTTTGCGAAAGCGGTCGTATGCCTGCACAAAGACGGACGTATTGACCGCCACCGTGACGACCGCCAGCCGCACAGGCTCGCCGGGCTTCTTCTTCCGCGCCGGCTGGAGCGGGCCAGCAGCCGCCGAGGGCTTGTTCGCCAATCCCTCGGGCTTCCCGGCGCCAACGGCCGCCGGCTTCTTCGTGGCTCCTTCGGGCGTCCCGGGGCGCTGCGCCACGGTCCCAGAAGGCTGAAGGACCGTGGCGGCAATCACAGCGGCCACGATTCCCGCTCCAAGCCTGCGCCAACCGTCAATCCGGCACATAGATCACTTCCCCGTTTTCCAGTTCATAAGCCACTCCCAGACGCATGCCTTGCCCACCGGCTTTGCGTGCCGAGACCTTCTGAATCTGAATCGACTTGCCGCGGCGCGAGACCACTTCGGTTTGTCCCGAAGGGCTTCGCCGCACGAGCGTCCAGTCGTCCTGGGACTGCACGAGATGGCGAACTCCCAAAGCGCCCAAGGCCGTCAGCAAGAATGCGACCGCCAGGACGATCGACAGGTCGAAGAGGTTCGGCATCAAGGTCAGCGGATCCTCGTCCGCCATGGCCTCCATGAGCCGCCCGCGCCGGCGTGTTCGTCTCATGCGGAGATCTCCTCATCCTCAAAACCTCGCGGACTTGCATCCGGCCCCTCCGCGAAGTGCAAGCCCAGGAGAGTGCAGACCAGGTTGCTCACCAATTCGATATCGCCGGAGACCCGGTCGGCGGTTTGAGCCCGAGCCAGCGCTAGCCCGTAACTGATTCCGCCGATCAGCAATCCGACGACAGTCGTGGAGAAGGCGATAACCAGTTGCGAGGAAAGCCGCCCCAAGTCGCCTTCGTTGAGGGCCATCAGCCCGGGACCGAGAGGAATCAGCGTCCCGACCAGGCCCAAAAGCGGCCCGAGACGCACGGAAACGCGAATCCGGTTGACGTCTTGAGCGAGCGCCGCCTCGATCCGGCCGACCAGGTGATCGATCCTCGCGGAAAGCGTCTGGCGAGGACCTCGACGGATCTCGTCGAGAAGCAGCGTCACGAAGCGTCTTAGTTGCGGGTGCTGCAAACGGCTTCCGGCCAACGCCATGAGTGAAGAAACCACGGAGTCCTCTTCGTCCAAGGCGATGTCCCGGAGCTCGCGCGCGGCCGCCGGCTTGCGGCAGGCCCGCAGGGCCCACAGATCCTGAATCGCTTCCCCAAGGTGCCACATCGTGCGCAAGAACCCCAAGCCCAGGAGGACCAGGGTGGGATACAGCAGCAGCAAGCTGCTCCGATAGACCAGTTCTTCGACACCCCAGTCTTGCATGGTCACCTCAGCGCATGACGAACCTCGTAATATAAACCCGTCTATTGTATTACCAATTGGGATGTCGTTCAACGACGCCCGAGCTTCGCCCTGCGGTGCGGCCACGATTTCGCGGCTATCTCGCACCGCCCATAGTAGGGGACTACTAGGGGGCATTGCGGGCCTACACCCGAGGTCAAGGAATTCGCGAATTCGGCCGGAACCGGTCATTGCCGCCTGCGAGCCACGGCGGTATGCTATAGCACGATTCTGTAACACGTAATACGACGTTCGCCATTAACGGCTCTCAAAGGAGGCTGGCCGATGAAGCGGCATGGGTTCACCCTCGTCGAGCTATTGGTAGTGATCGCCATCATTGGGATTCTAATCGCACTGTTGCTTCCGGCCGTGCAGGCGGCTCGCGAGGCCGCGCGGCGATCGCAGTGCAATAACAACCTTCGCCAGATCGGCCTTGGTCTTCACAATTACCTCGGAATCCACAACACGTTCCCGATGAGCAAGACCAACATCACGCTCAAGAACTGGTCGGCCCTGTCGATGATCCTGGATCAGATGGAACAGACGAACGTCAAGAACAGCTTGGACTTCCGCGGGTATCCCTATACGACGACCACCGGCGCGGGGACGACTGCCGACGCTGGTCCCAACCAGTTGGTGGCCAAGACCGTGATCCCAACGTTCCTATGCCCCTCCGACCCTGGCGGCATCATCAATCCCGACGGGCTCGCGCCGACCAACTACTTGTTCAACGTCGGCAGCGGGCTGGTCAACAACGGTTCATGCTCGGTCAGTGCGACCGGGCAGGCCCCGGACGGAATCGTCTACCAGGCATCCGCAGTTCGCCTTGCCGCGGTGACCGACGGGACCTCGAACACCCTGGCCGTCGGCGAGAGCACCAAGGGGAAAGGCGGCACTGGCGGGGTGGCTTTCGACGGCGACGTGCGCAAACAGCATATTCGGAGTTCGGGGGGCTTTCCCGCATGCAACGCAAGTCCGACTGCCACCGTGTGGTATAACGACCGCTGCGACAAATGGATCGGCGGCAGTTTTCCCCATGCGGCGATGACTTTCTTCTTGCCTCCCAACTCGAAACGGCCCGATTGCCTCAATGGGCCTGCCACGAGCGCCCTGATGGGGCCGCGGAGCTATCATCCGGGAGGGGTCAACGAGCTTTTCTGCGATGGGCACGCCTCGTTTCTTTCCGACACGCTCGAACAGTCGGTCATGCAGGCGCTCGCCACCATTGCCGGCGGGGAAGTGAACAAGGCTTTCTGAGAACGCAGGGCGCAAGATACCGTCGGCAAATCTTGCCTATTGCCGGGACTCTCTCTCGCATACGACTCCGCCGCGTTCTTGACTTCACCGCGCCGCTTGGACAGAATTTGATGTGCACGGCCTTCGGTGGGCGTTCGACCACCGTAAGGACGTTGTCTTTTCGCCGTGGATTCTGTCCGGGATCTTCCTGCTGGGGGGTGCGCAAGTGTCAGAAATCGTGCGATTCTCGGTTTCCGTCGAAGACGACCTGTTGGAGCAGTTCGACAAGTTCTGCAAGCAAGAACAGTTCGCCACGCGGAGCGAAGCAGTCCGCCAGTTGATCCGCAATACGCTCACCCGGCGAGCGTGGGAATCCGGGACCCACGAGGTCGCCGGAAGCCTGACGCTGGTCTACGATCACCACCGGCCGCAGCTTCGCGACCACTTGATGAAAGTGCAGCACGATAATACGGACCTGATCGTCTCCACGATGCACGCCCATTTGACCCACGACCTATGCTTGGAGGTGATCTTGTTGCGCGGCCCCGCGGGCAAACTCCAGCAGATTGCCTCCCGCCTGAAAGGATTGAAGGGAATATTGAAGGGCGAACTGGTGATGGCCAGCGCGCACCCCAAGCACTCTTGATCTTCCTGCAAACGCCCGGTCGCCGGAAAAAAACGGGCGGAGGCGGTCCAATTGCTCTTGATTCCTCGGGGCGCTGGACTAGAATCAGCGGATAATACGAATCTGAAACTCGTATTACCTTGTGCCTCCCCTCACCACGCACTTGCCAGGAGGATTCCATGCCGCGGGTCCATCTGAACGACCAGGCGATCGAGATTGACGCGCCATCCACCGTGCTCGCGCTGCTACGGGACCGCAAGCCGTCGTTCGGGCGGCCTGCCGAATTTGCCCCGACGATCGCGACCATCAACCACCGAGTCTGTCCTTTGGTGAACCTCGTCGAACTCGACGGCAGAGTGATGCCGCTCGCGCTGGCGGCCGACCGTCCGTTACGCGACGGCATGCACATCAACACGCGCTCGCCTGGCGTCGAAAAGGTGCTCGTCGATCGCTTGCGACGCATCCGGGAAAGAGGGGAGTGCGAGTTCATCGCCCTATTCCAGGAGTTTGCGGCCGCCGAAGCCGAATCGGCCGGATTGGTCGAGTTGGAAGAGCGTTTGCAGTGGCGCTTCGAGCCGCGGGTGTCCGCCCCCTCGGTCTTTCACGATCCGAACCGTTGCGTCCGCTGCCGGGCCTGCGTCGACACGTGCAACGACGTCCAAGGCGTTGGCGCTCTCTCCTATGACGAGACCCAGGGGGTCCTGTTCGATGACTCGAAATGCACGCGGTGCGGGCAGTGCATCCACAGTTGCCCCACGGGGTTCCGGAAGATCACCGACTTTGCGGCCGGGATGCTCGGGTGTCGGAAGTGCGCCTATTCTCGCCCGTTGGGCGCCATGCGCGAGGTCGATGACACCCCACGGGTTTTCGCCGCGCTCGAGTCGCCGGAGAAGTACGTCGTGGTGCAGTTCGCCCCGGCGGTTCGGGCCACTCTCGGTGAGGAGTTCGGCATGGAGCCCGGCACACTGGTGACGGGCAAGCTGTACGCCGCGCTGAGGCGAGCGGGATTTCGACAGGTCTGGGATACGAACTTCAGCGCCGACCTGACGATCATGGAAGAGGGCTACGAATTGATCCACCGTCTGAACACGGGCGGGAAGCTGCCTCAGTTCACCTCCTGCTCGCCCGGCTGGATTCGCTACTGCGAGATCTTCTATCCGGATCTGATTCCGAATCTCTCCACCGCCAAGTCCCCGCAGCAAATGCTCGGCGCCGTAGCCAAGACCTTTGCCGCGGAGCGTCTGGGGGTCGATCCGCGGGCGATGTTCGTAGTCTCCATCATGCCCTGCACGGCCAAGAAGATCGAAGCCGCCCGCGAGGAGATGGACTCGGCCTGCCGATACTGGCTTGCGAAGGGCGCGATTCGCGACGAGGAGCGATTCCAGGATGTGGACGCGGTGCTCACCAGCCGCGAGGCGGCCAAGCTGCTCAAGATGGCGAAGATCGATCTGGCGGCCATGCCGGACGAGCAGCCCGATCCGCTTTTGGGACAATACACCGGGGCCGCACCGATCTTCGGCCGGACCGGCGGCGTGATGGAGGCGGCCCTGCGAACGGCTTACGAAGTCGTGGCCGGCAAGCCGTTGGAGAAACTGGAGTTCGAGGGACTCGGGACGATGGACGGCGTGAAGACGGCGACCGTTCCGGTCAACGGCATCGAGGTGAAGGTGGCGGTGGCCCACGGCCTGGCAAACGCCCGCAAGGTGTGCGAATCGGTGCGCAGCGGCGGCGAGTTCGCCCAGTACCATTTCATCGAGTTCATGGCCTGCGAGGGCGGGTGCATCGGCGGCGGCGGACAAGTCATCCCCACCAACGCGCTGACGCGCAGCGCCCGCACCGGCGGCGTCAATCTCGACGACCACGGTCGCGCCCTGCGAAAGTCCCATGACAATCCCGAAGTCGCGCAGATCTACAAGGACTTTCTCCAGAAGCCCTTGGGCCATCTATCGCACCAGTTGCTCCACACGACGTATGTCGATCGCTCCCAAGGATCGAGTCCTTCCGCAGCAAGCACCACGTGATCTGAGGAGGAGCACCGCGATGTGCCGGGACGACGAATCGGAGTCGGGCGACCAGCGCCTCCGCCTGCCGCGGTCGGCGCCCGGTGGTTTGGGAGCGGAATACCGCCGGCAACTACTCGTTTTGAATCGCGAGCGGATCGAATTCTCCTATGAGAAGGCAAGGGCCAACGGGCTGGTTAATCCTATCGTCCTGGTGCTCGACCTTCTCGACGAGCGTGCGGCGCGATTGTCGCATTGGACGGGCGTTTCCAACGAGCAGATCGAGCGGTGCCGGGAAGAATGCCGCGAGCTGGATGTCGTCCCGGTCTATGTGACGGCCGTGCCGCCGCAAACCGCGCTGTGTACCGTCGGTCCGAGCACGCCGAGGAGTCCCCAGGGAATCGTAAAGCCCTGCCCGCCGGGCACATTTCGCGTGGTCGCGATTGCGGCTGGCGGCAACTCCTTTGCGGATTTTCCCCTGCCGCCTGCGGAATCATCTTGTGCCTGGCCGGATCGCTAGTCAGCGGCGGCTTGACGGAGGTCTTTGTCGACATGGTGCGACGCCGCATGGTCGATGCCATTGTGGCGACGGGAGCGAACCCGGTGGAGCGGGAGTCCTTCGAGGCGATCGGGTTTCGCCACGGGGCTGCGGATGCCGCGCTAAAGACGGGCGCACGCCGTCTGCGGAACCTTGTTCGAGCTCTTGGAACCACCGGCGGTCTCGATCAATCGTCCACCAACCCGTGGCTGCTCAACAGGGCGGTGTCGCTCAGCAAGTCGGCAATGGGGCGGTCGGCCACAACGCGCCCTTCGTCCAAAAGGATTGCGCGGCTGCATAGCCGGCGGATCATTGGCAGATCGTGCGTAGCCAATAGCATCGCTTCGGTCCGGCCGTCGAGGATTTCGATCAACCGGCGCCGCGACCGGCCGTCGAGGTTGGCGCCGGGCTCGTCCAGAAGCAATAGCTTGACCTGCATCGACAGCACCGTGGCCAGGGCCGCGGCCCGCTTCTGGCCGCCGGACATGTGATGGGCCGAGCGTTGCTCCAGCCCAGTCAACTCCACCTGGGCGATCGCCTCGCTGGCGCGCCGCTGGGCTTCGTTGGCGGCGCAACCCTGGTTGAGCGGGCCGAAGGCGACGTCGTCCAGAAGCGTCGGCATGAAGAGATGATCCTCGGCGTCCTGGAAGATCATGCCGCATCGGCTGCGCGCTTCGTGCTCGGTCTTCTTGCTCACGCCGATGCCGTCCAGGACGACTCGCCCGGTGAATCGCACGGCGTTCATGATGGCGAGCATCAAGGTGGTCTTGCCCGCGCCGTTCGGGCCGATCAGCCCGACGCGCTCGCCCGGCCGTACCACGAGCGACACGCCGCGCAGGGCGTCAACGCCGTCGGCGTAGTGTACGTGGAGGTCTTCGACCTGAAGAAAGGCGGGCGCATCATTCGTCATCAGAACCACCTCGGATATCCCCAGCGGCAGCCCACGAGGTACGCGGCCACGACGACAAGAAAGAGCAGATCGGCGCCAGTGAACCGGAGCTGACTGAGGCTGTGCGGTTCGCCGCGGTAGGCGCGCGCGGCCATGGCCAAATGGATGCGCTGCGAACGGTCGAGCGTGCGCACGAAGAGCGTGCCGATCACTCCGCCCACCGCGGCCAGCCGGCGGCCCACCGGAGCCAGGGCCGCTCCGCGGAAATCTCTCGCCCGGCGCACGCGCATCGCCTCGTCCAGGAGCACGAAGAGATAGCGGTAAAGGAATCCGAGTTGCATGACGACCACCTGGGGCATGCACAGTCGCCGCATCGCTTCCAAGAGCAGGGCGAAGGGCGTGGCGCACATCATCGCGGTCAGGGCGAGCACACCCAATGCGAACTTGATCGCGATGTCGGCCGCCGTGAGCCAGCCGCCGCTCACGCTGTAGTGCCACGGGCCGAACGTCACCGCGTGCAAGGCGCGTTCGTAAATCGGACTCATCAGCACGAGCATCAGAATGAACGGACTGAGAATCGCCACGCGCCGCAGCGCAAACCACACCGGCACTCGGGCGAACCAGAGCATCGCCAAGGGCAGCACGGCCATCGGCGCGAGGTCGGCCACGGCATAGCGGTCGAAACTGATCAGGACGATCGTGTAAGCGATCACCGCCGCCAACTTGGCTCGCGCATCGAGGCGATGGACCGGGGAATCGCCCATCGCAAAGCGGTCGATGAAATGATGGTGCATGCGAGGCTGCCGTGGAGAAAGTGTGATGCGGGGTGTCTCAGGCGGTCGACTTGCGCAGCCATCGCGACGCGCCGTACAAGATGCCGAGCGTGACGATTGTGCCCAGCAGTCCGGCCACCGATCGCCAGCCATCCGGGTGTGGCCAGGCAGCGTCTTGCTGCGACGCGGGCTTGGCAGGCACTTGCCCCAGGGGCGTTTCGCGCCGCGAGTAGTCGGACATGAGCGACCACCGGTCCTGCCATCCGTCTACGGCGGCCACCACCGAGGATTCGTTGCGCACGGCTTTCTCGACCCCTCCGTACCGGTGTTCCTGGTAGCTCCAC
>CAZFKF010000026.1:0-14013 GCA_964518805.1 uncultured Planctomycetaceae bacterium
GGCGTCGGACTTGCACGTCGTGGCCGGATATCCTCCGGTACTGCGGGTCCACGGTGCGTTGCGCGCGTTGCGACCCGAGGCCATCGATGCCCGGACTGCGGAGGGACTTCTCGCGCCGGTCTGTCCTCCGCACGCCACGCAACGCTTCGAAGCGACCAAGAATACGGATTTTGCGCTCGAGATGCCGCTAGGCGAGTCCATCCAGCGATTCCGCGCCAACTATTTTCTTAGCGGGCAGCAGATGGGGGCCTGCTTCCGTGTCATCCCCTCGTCCATTCCCACTTGTGCTTGGGCGGGTTTTCCCGAGGCGCTGGCTGAACGGCTCACGCACTATCGCAACGGCCTCGTGTTGGTCTGCGGCGTCGTCGGTTCCGGAAAGACCACCACGCTGGCCATGGTGATGAACCGGCTCAATCAGCAAGGGGGGCATCGCATCATCACGATTGAGGAGCCGGTCGAGTATTTGTTCCCGAGGGTCGCAGGCTCGGTCGTCACGCAGCGGGAGGTGGGGCTGGACGTCCACACCTTTGCCGACGGGCTGACGTCGGCCCTGCGCCAGGATCCCGATGTGATCCTGGTGGGCGAGATCCGCGACCGCGAGACGGCCCAGATGGCGTTAACCGCTGCCGAGACGGGCCACCTCGTCTGTTCGACGATGCACACCCGCGACGCGCGGGGCGCGATCACCCGCTACGCCGACATGTTCCCCCAGGGCGATCAGCGAGAAGTCCGCTCGCAGTTGTCGTTCAGCCTCCGCGCGGTCGTCAGCCAACACCTTCTGCCGAGCGTGCTGCTCGGGGAAAAACGCGTCCTGGCCTTGGAGATCCTGTTCAACAATTCCGCCATCGCCGCAGCCATCCGCGCGGGAAAAGTCGAATCGGTCGATAACGTCATCCTTACCAGTCGCGCGGAGGGAATGCTCACGCTCGATGAGTCGATCAACCGGTTGCTCAAGGACGGGCGGATCAGCAGCGAAACCGCTAAGCGATTCCTCAGCAATCCCGGGCGATCGTAGAACCGAAGCTCGTTGCCGCGCCCAAGCACACCGCGTAGGATGGCTCTCTGAGCCGACCGGCTTGGGCTGTCTTGCTGCACGGGAACGGTTCGCCCAACCCAAAGGGCCATGCTCCGCAAAGGGGGTGACTTTCGCGAGCGATCCGTTCGGGCTAACATACCGGGCGCATTTGCCTTAACGTCCAGGGCCTCGGCGGAGGTGATCCATGGCTCGCATCCGATCTTGTTCACTCGTTCCTGCAATTCGCCCCGCGGTCGTTCTCGCGGCTGCATTGGTTCTTTCCGCTTCGGCGCTGGCGGCCGCCGCCGATCGGATGACTTCACTGGAACCGGGCCAGGTGACGCTCGGCGGCGAGATCGGGCGACGGATGGACGTGACCGTGCAGAACAATCTGCTCAAGCTTGACGTCGACAAGGACTTCCTGAAGCCCTTCGCGGAGAAGAAGGCCAACGACGGGTTCGTCGGGTTGGGGATGCTCATCGACGCTACGGTGCGTTTGGCGGCCTACGCGCAGGACCCCAAGGTCGTCGCTCTCAAGAGGCACCTCGTGGCCGCGGCCATCAAGGCTCAGGAGACCGACGGATACGTGGGGATGCTTGCGCCCAAGAGCCGCATGTGGGAGCTCTGGGACATTCATGAAATGGGCTACTTGATTTACGGGCTGACGAGCGACTTTCGCTTCTTCAAGGAAAAGGAGTCCCTGGCTGCGGCGCGCAAGCTGGCCGACTTCGTCCTGGCCCGCTGGAGCGACAAGCCCAACTGGCAGCCGAGCGGGATTACGGTGCACATGGCCGTGACCGGGCTGGAGCGGACGCTCCTGACGCTCAGCGACGCCACCGGAGACTCGAAGTACCGCCAGTTCTGCATCCGCGAGCGGAAACTGCCGCAGTGGGACCTGGGAATCGTCGTGGGGCGATGGGGACAAATCGAGGGCCATGCCTATGCGTACTGCGCCCATTGCCTGGCGCAGCTCCAGTGGTATCGTCGCGAGCCGAGCGATGCCTTGCTCGGACCGACCCGGCGGGCGATCGATTTCCTCACGCGACGCGACGGGCTGGTGGTCACCGGCACGTGCGGCGACCACGAATGCTGGCACGACAGCCAAAGCGGCACAATCAACCTCGGCGAGACGTGCGCCACGGCGTACTTGATCCGCGTGCTGGACGACCTGATGCGTCTGGAGGGCGATTCGCGCTATGGCGACATCATGGAGCGGGCGATCTACAACGCCCTGTTCGCGGCCCAGTCGCCCGACGGCCGGCGCATCCGCTACTACTCCCCCTTCGACGGCCCGCGCAGCTACTTCGAGGGCGATACCTACTGCTGCCCAAACAACTTCCGGAGGATCGTCTCCGAGTTGCCTTCGCTGGTCTATTACCGGTCGGAGGGCGGACTGGTTGTGAATCTGTTTACGGCGTCGTCGGCGAAGTTCACACTCGATGGCGGCGTGGCTCTGGCCGTGCGCCAAGAGACCGACTATCCGAACTCTGGGCGCGTCGTGCTGCACGTCGATCCCTCTCGCCCCGCCCAGTTCCCGCTGAGTCTGCGAATCCCGCGGTGGTGCGCGTCGGTCAAGGTGACGATCGGCGGCCGGCCCGTGGAACAGGACGTCAAGCGCGGACAGTTCCTTGCAGTGCGACGCGAGTGGAAGCCCGGCGATCGGGTCGAGATCGAGATGCCCATGGGATGGCGCCTGGTGCGAGGGCGCCAGGCCCAGGCGGGCCGTGTCGCCGTGCTGCGCGGGCCGCTGGTGTTCTGCCTGAATCGGGCCCGGCAGAAGAATCTGGCTGCGGTGGATCTGCGGCTGTTGACGCTCGATCCGTCGTCGCTCGAAGGGCCCGTGAGCGACGACGCAGTGCGGCCGGGCGGATTGGCCTGCAAGGTTCGGGCGTGGGGACCGGGAACTTGGTATCCGCACGCCAAGCCCGACCGGCAACTCGTCTTGTCGGAGTTTGCCGATCCGGCGGGTGAATTGGTGTATTTCCACGTTCCCAATCCGCACGCCGCGGAGGCGGTGGCCGATGAACTCATCGCAAACGATTAGGCGGGCTGCCATGCCGGCGCCTGTCGTGAGGGTGCCACGAGACTCGATGGGACGCACAGGTCCTGCGGTGGAGACAATTGCGACTGCGGATCGGTCATGCTGCCCGGCCGATACAACGCAGTACATCTACGTCCGGGCAGCGCGACGCAGGTTCGATTAGCAGCAACAGGAGACTTCGATGATGAAAAGAATGATGGCGGCACTGGCGATTCTCTCGGGATGGGTCGCGACGGCGCTCGCCGCCGACGCCGTGCCGCCCAAGACGCATCCCGACTCGAGCGGTTGGGACAACCTGCTGGCCGAGGATCTCTCCGACGCCATCTATCCCAAGGGCATCTGGTCCTTCAGCGACGGCGTACTCACCGCCACCGAAGACCGCTGCATCTGGAGCAAGAAAGAGTACGAGAGCTTCATCCTCGACTTGGAGTTCAAGAACGCCGCGGGGACCAACAGCGGGGTGTTCGTCTATTGCAGCGACGTCGATAACTTCATCCCGAATTCCGTGGAAATCCAGATCGCCGACGATTTCGCGGACCAGTGGGCCAAGAGCCCCAAGAGCTGGCAGTGCGCCGCCATCTTCGGCCATCAACCGGCCACCAAGAGCGCCGTGAAGAAGGCGGGCGAGTGGAACCGGATGACGATCACCTGCAAGGGATCGAAGATCTACGTGCTCCTCAACGGCGAGGCGGTCAACGAGGTGGACCTGAAGCAGTGGACCTCGGCCAAGAAGAACCCCGACGGCAGCGACATTCCGCCGTGGCTGAGCAAGCCGAAGGCCGAACTGCCCACCAAGGGACACGTCGGATTGCAGGGCAAACACGCGGGGGCCCCAATCTACTTCCGCAACCTCAAGATCCGCGCGATCGATTAGCCCGGCCCTTGCGGTTGGGTAAAACAGTGAAGATAATCGGGGGTTGCACGACCCCAGCGCGCGCTGGATAGTGGACAGAACTCCCTCCCTAACATCCCTTCCTTTACACACCGTTGGTGATGGTCCCCAGGAGACCCATGATGAGCGAAACCAGCAAGAACGGTACGTCACGTCGTGAATTTCTGTCGAGCGCGGGTCGCGTTGCCGCAGCCTCGGCCTTGGCGGGGGTCGCAGTCCCCCACGTCCATGCCGCCGAGAACAACACGATCAACGTCGTCCTCGTGGGCTGCGGCGGCCGCGGCACGGGTGCGGCGGCCAATGCGTTGAGCGTCAAGCGCGGGCCGGTCAAACTGGTGGCCATGGCCGACGTTTTTCCGGGCCGGCTCAAGTCGAGCTATGACGGCCTGAAGGGGCAGTTCGGCGACAAGGTCGACGTGCCCGAAGACCGCAAGTTCATCGGCTTCGACGCCTATAAGAAGGCCATGGATTGCCTGAAGCCGGGCGACGTGGCGATCTTCGCCACCCCGCCGGCGTTCCGCTGGGTCGATTTCGGGTACGCCATCGAGAAGGGGCTCAACGTCTTCATGGAGAAGCCCGTCACCGTCGACGGCCCCACCAGCAAGCGGATGCTCAAGCAGGCTGAAGAGGCGTCGGCCAAGAATCTCAAGGTCGCGGTCGGGCTGATGTCGCGTCACAGCCGCCACCTCCAGCAGTTGCACCAGCGCATCGACGACGGCCAACTCGGCAACATCATCCTCATGCGCGGCTACCGCATGGCCGGGCCGATCGGGTTCTTTGCCTCGACTCCCAAGCCCGACGGCATCAGCGAGCTGATGTACCAGATTCAGCGGTTCCACAGCTTCTTGTGGGCCAGCGGCGGATGCTTCAGCGACTTCTACATCCACCACATCGACGAATTGTGCTGGATGAAAAACGCCTGGCCGATCAAGGCCCAGGCCCTCGGCGGTCGCCACTACAAGCAGAGCCCCGAAGGCGTCCCGTACGTCGACCAGAACTTCGACACCTACTCGGTCGAGTACATCTTCGAGGACGGCTGCCGCTTCATCATGGACGGCCGCTGCATGGCCGGCTGCAACGACATTTACTCCAGCTACGTCCACGGCAGCAAGGGCGTGGCCATCGCCGCCAAGAACGGCGACTGCGGGCCGCCGTCGAGCATCTACAAGGGCCAGAACACCAAGCGGTCGGACATGATCTGGGAATCCAAGGCGCCGTCCGGCGAGGAAGACCCCTACCAGAACGAATGGAACGACCTGGTCGACGCCATCCGCGACGACAAGCCGTACAACGAGGCCAAACGGGGCATCGAGGCCAGCCTGGTAACCTCGATGGGCCGGATGGCCGCCCACACGGGCCAGGAAGTGACCTTTGAGGATATGCTCAACTGCGACCACGAAATGGCCCCCGATCTCGACAAGCTCAACGCAGACTCCGCCGCTCCGCTGAAGGCCGGTGCCAACGGCAAGTACCCGGTCCCGCAGCCCGGACTCGTCACGAAGCGCGAGTACTAAGCGGCCGACTGAAATCTACTCCCCTCTCCCGTTGGACGGGAGAGGGGCAGGGGGTGAGGGGATTCGCCGGCCATATCCCGGCGTCATTCCAGGACGATCTCTAAGAAGCCGTTCTTGGAACCCCGTACGATAGGTCTCCAACCCGTCCCCACAGCCCCATTGGTTTCCGCCATGAAACCCGCTTCTGAATCTCGTGTAGTTCGCCCGCGGATTTCCAGAGTCTGAACGACTTCGGCCGTCCGCGGCTCAAACGGCCTCGAACACTGCCTGCAAAGCCCACGGGTCGCGACCCGTGGGCTCTTCTGCGCGCCGGCCCGTCAGCCGTTGGGCTCGCAAGAAGGTGATGCGCTTGTGGTTCCTTAGCACAGCAGGCACATTCCGTGCGACACAGCGGGCGGCATACAGAGTGTGGCCTGCTACTGCCAAATCCGGCGGCTGTCTCTCCTCCGGTACGAAGACGACGTCCGGCGTGGCCCCATTCTGTCGAGTGTCTCGAATTCTTGACGCCCCAGATACCCCGTCTTCACAAATCGCGAGGCTGCCGGGCGACCTGGCAATCTACGGTGACTTAACCGCTTGTAATCAAGGAATCAAAGTTAACGGTTTTGACAGACGATGAGCCTCTTGACGCGCTGCCGCGATGCGGGTGCCCGGCGCGCCTTGGGGAGGCCATCATGAACCGTACCGTTCTTGTCGTCTTTGCCCTCGGTGCAGGATTGCTTGGGGCGATAGACGCGATGGAATTCGCCCACGCCGAACC
Source organism: uncultured Planctomycetaceae bacterium (assembly GCA_964518805.1). Lineage (GTDB taxonomy): Bacteria > Planctomycetota > Planctomycetia > Pirellulales > Thermoguttaceae > CALFBP01. The sequence continues at coordinate 6,223 of CAZFKF010000026.1, forward strand.
GACGATCGCCGCACCAACTCAAGACGTCTTGCCCGTCGCATGGTGTCCGGTCTGCAATACCATTCATCCGTCGATCCCGTTTGCGGCGGAGAAGCATGGCGGCAGGCAGGACTCCAAATCCACACAGAAGTCGGTCCGCGCAGACCGTCTTGCGTCGTCCAAAGGCTCGACTGTCGGGGTGGCCGTCATCACCGACCTCGTGGACGCTCCGTCGGTCAAACCACGAATCTTGCCGGCCCCCCGCGGCGCAACCCAACTTCAGGCCATCGCGAAGCCCCGAGTGGCGACCGACTCCGGCGCGGCCACCGGGAAGAAGTCCGCTCGTGAGCCGGCCGAAGAGATTGTCGTGAAGTTGGAGATCCCCGCGAAGCCAACCCCCCAGCAGGCCAAGCAGGTAGCGGAGCCAGGGCTCCTGGCCCCTCTCAGCGGCGAGCCGCCCAAAGTGCTGCTCAAGCTCTCCACCGAGAACTGATCTCCGGGTCGGACCGCACCCGAGAGCGCCACGTCCGGCGCCGCAAGCCGGCATGGATGGGCGCGTCAATCCTGTTTGACGGCGATCGCTTCGCCCATCGCTTGAACGTGTGCAACCAGTGCTTGGGACGGATCGGCGTCGATCCGGACGAGCCTGGCCGAGAGCGGTTCGGCGGAGCCCTTCTGACGGAGTGCGGCGAGGAAGTCGCGGAGTGCCGCAGCGCGTTCGGGCCGCGTCTCCAGCAGGAAATGGGCCCAGGCCCACGACTCGGCGTACTGCGCCTGAGTGAGGTCGCGCGAAGGAGCGAGCCTTTCCAGGCGAACCAGATCAGGCTGCCACACGCCTTGGCGGATCTGGGGGACAAGATACTTCAAATGATCGCGATTCAGGCCATGTTGTCCACGTGGGGCTTCGCTGTACTCCGCCAACCCTTCGTCGAGCCAGAGCGGCACATCGGAAACCACCGAATGCAGGTAACCGTGGGTCACTTCGTGGCGAAGGTCTTCCGCCAAACGATCGCCCCATTGGGCGTAGACTTGCAGACGCGTGTCGGTTTCCAGGAAGAAGGCCCGGCGGGAGGGAAAATCGGGATGCCGCGCGCGAACGAACTCGCGGAACTCCTCGGGGCTGTCGAACAAGTAGACGTGGATCGGTTCGTCCGACAGCGGTAGCCCAAGCCTTTCCTCCAGATCCGAGCGCCGCGCGGTCAGTTCCTCCAACAGGCGGTGGTTCGACGGCAAGGCGAAATCGCTGTGAAAGACGAGTTGCCCGCGGGCCACCGTGTTCAATTCCGGAAGGCTGGCGCGTTCGGTGCCGACCCACGCGCATCCGGCAAGGCAAAGAAGGCCGACCCAACCAGAAATCGCAAATCGAACCCGCCGCAATGACGGAGACTGGCCCATGAGGCTGTCCCAAAGACTCCGCTCTTCTACCAGGGGGATGGATCGTACCAGATCGTCCCGCGCGAAAGAAGGCCAACGCGGCAAGGCTTCGCAGGAGGGGGGAGAGCGGAAAAGAAGGAGAAGGAGTGCGAGCGAAAAAGCGGCTGTCCGAAAAGCCTAAGCTACCACTTTGTGGGGGTTTGTAAGCTTGGGGGTCATGGAGTGATGAAGCCGCTTAGGCGAGAGGCACATCTTGCCGCCGGACTGCCCTCACCCTAACCCTCTCCCAAAGGGACAGGGGACCGATCAAAACGTTTTCCCCGCGGCCTCAGAGAGCAGTCATTCGAGACAGCAGGCTGGGGCCGGCCCCAGCCTGCGAGCATTCTCACCACGAACGCCTCGCCTACTCCTTCACTTCTTTACTTCCCGCCTCCTTCATCCATCCCCATCTTCCCAAGCGGATCGATTTCGATGTCATCGCTGGGGGCGATTCCGCAGTGGACGCTGGGCCACGGAGACGGTGACTTCCTGGCGTTCTCCGTTTCGGTTGAAGACGACCTTCACCTTCGAGCCGGGTTGCGTGCCCGCCACGAGGAAACGCAGGTCGTCGGCGTCGTTGATCCGCTTTCCGTTCCATTCCACAACCACGTCTCCGGGCTGGAGCCCAGCCTCAGCCGCAGGCGATCCGGCGACAATGTCAGCGATCAGAACTCCTTGCGACGATTGAAGTTTTAGCTGCTCGGCGAGGCGATCGTTGAGGTCCTGCATGGCCACCCCGAGCCAGCCGCGCGGCACCGTCTCTCCCGCCTTGAGCCGGGTGTAGACGTCCTGGGCGAGCTTGCTGGGGATGGCGAAACCGATGCCGCGGTAGGCCTCGCCGACAATCGCCGTATTGATGCCGATCACTTCGCCGCGCAGATTCACCAGGGGACCGCCGCTATTGCCCGGATTGATTGCCGCATCCGTCTGCAAGAAGTCCTGGCGATCCAAGTCGCGGATGATCCCGCGGCGGTCCTTGGCGCTGATGATGCCGGCGGTGACGGTTTGAGCCAGTCGATAAGGACTGCCAACGGCCAGCACCTGGTCGCCCACCTCCAACTGCTCGCTGTCGCCCCAGGAGGCCGCGGTCAGCCCGGCGGCCTGGATCCGCAGTACGGCCAGATCGCTCGCCGGATCGGCGCCAATGATCTCTACGTTGCGCACGCTTCGACCGTCGCTGAGCCGAACCGTAAGTTGACTCGCGCCGTTGATCACGTGGGAATTGGTGACGATGTAGCCGTCCTTGTCCACGATCACGCCGGACCCCTGTCCCATGCCCATTCTCGGCCCTCTGAAGAAGAACGAGGACCATTCGTCGTCCACGCTCTGCCCGCCAGCCATTCGGATCGCCTCGATCCCCACGACGCTCGGCTCTACGGCCTTGGCTGCCAGGCGAAAGCGGTTCACCGCGTCCGGAAGGGCCGCCAGCTCGGCCCGGGCGACCTCCGCTTCAGCGCGCTCTCTTCCCCGCGTGATCGAGTAGACCAGTTCTTCGGCCGTGTAAGGAAGTATCAGCAGGCAGAACAACGCCGCCAGAAGGGCGAGCAGTAACACGAGTTGAGTGCGGCGCGGAGGATTCGGTCGCGAAACAGGTCGCTGCGTTTGCTCGAATGGCCCAAGCTCGTCCGCAGTGGACATGGTGCGCTCCACAAATAGAGGGGTGTCGGGGCGATCGAATCCAATTATAGGGCCGGCTTTCTCGTTTCATCAAGGCTGCTGTTGCGTTGGAGGCTTCTCCCTTAGAATGGCAGCATGCTCGGCTCCTCGCGGATTGGCACCAAGCAACTGGAAGGCCTGTGCCGTCGCCTCAGCATGGCCCTGGAGGCGGGGGTGGACGTGCGCACGGTCTTGGCGCGCGAAGCCCAACGGGCCGTAGGTTTCGGTGCGCGCCGGCGTTTGACCACGATCAGCGAAGCGATCAGCCAGGGAGCCAGCTTCGAAGAGGCCGTCAGACTAACCGACGTCTACTTCCCGGATCTCTTCCATGCGCTCGTCCACGTGGGTGAACAGACCGGGCACCTGGGCGAGACGCTAGGGCAGTTGGCCAATCATTACGAGGGGCAGATTCGGCTCTGCCGTCGTTTCTTGGGGGCCATCGCCTGGCCGCTGATCGAGTTGGGGCTCTCGATCCTCGTCATCGGTTTCTTGATCTGGATCATGGGTGTCATCGGGCAGTCGACCGGACACCCGATCGATCCACTCGGCCTCGGGTTGGTGGGCAATCAAGGACTGGTGATTTACGCGACGTTCGTGGGAATGATTGCCCTGGGGGTCTTTTCCATCCTCCAAGGCATCCGGCGCGGCCTGGCCTGGACCAAGCCGATCCAGAGGCTCGTGCTCAAGTTGCCGGGCATCGGCGGGCCGCTCCAGACCATGGCCCTGGCTCGGCTGACCTGGGCCATGCACCTGACGTTCAACTCGGGCATGAACGTGCGCCGCGCTTTGAAGCTGAGCCTTGGGGCCACGAACAACGCCTACTTCACCGATCAGATCAAGCCCATCGACAAGGACGTTCTCGGCGGCTATTCGCTCCACGACGCGTTTGCCGACACCGGGGCCTTTCCGCCCGACTTCCTCGATTCGCTCCACGCCGCGGAGGAAAGCGGCAAGCTGGTCGAGGCGATGGAGCGGCTGTCGCACCAGTATCAGGAGCGGGCCGAGGCAGCCATTCAGATCCTCACCACGTTGGCCGGCTTCGTGGTCTGGGGCGTCATCGCCACGATCATCATCCTGCCCATCTTCCGGCTCTCTTCGTTCTACGTGGGAACGCTTCGGGATCCCTTTGGCAACCACTGACTCCGAACAAGGTTCCGCGATTCCGGCCCCGGGCCGCCTGACTTCCAACGCGTTCCTGTGATGAGGGTTCTCTTCGTCCATCCCAGTTGCCTGATGTACTCGGAGATCTTTCTTCGTCTGGAGCCGTTGGGCATGGAACTCGTGGCGGCCTCGGCCCGCAGCGCAGGCCACCAGGTCCGCATCCTCGATCTGCAAGTCGACCGGCAGCGGGACTTCTTCCGCCAGTTGCAGCGGTGGCGGCCCGACGCGATCGGCTTCTCGCTCAACTATCTGGCCAACGTCCCCGAGGTGATCGATCTGGCCGTGGCCTCGCGGCAGGCCCTGCCCGAGTGCTTCATCTTTGCCGGCGGCCACAGCGCCAGCTTCGTGGCCTCCGAGATCCTCCAGCACGCCGGCACGGCGATCGACTGCGTGGCGTGCGGAGAAGGCGAGCAGATCGTGGCGGAACTGTTGGAGGCGTCGCGCACGGCCCGCGATCGGCTTTACGAGCTTCCGGGGGTGGTCACATCCGCGGGCCAGGGGCCGCGCCCGCGACTGATCGACGATCTCGACGCCCAGCGGCCGGCACGCGATCTTCTGCGGCGTCGCCGCCGGTACTTCATCGGCCCGTTGGACCCGTGCGCATCGGTTGAATTTACCCGTGGGTGCCCTTGGGACTGCACGTTCTGCAGCGCCTGGACGTTCTACGGCCGGAGCTATCGCAAGCGGAATCCTGAGGCGGCTGCCGAAGAACTGGCGCAGACTCCCGAACCCAACGCCTTCATCGTCGACGACGTGGCCTTTCTCGACCCGGAACATGCCCACGCGTTGGCCGACGAACTCGACCGCCGCCGCGTCCGCAAGGAGTATTACCTGGAAACGCGGGGCGACGTGCTGGTGCGCAACCAGGATGTCTTCCGCCGGTGGCGGCGCATGGGCCTGAGCTACATGTTCCTCGGCCTGGAGGCCCTCGACGAAGACGGGCTTCGCGCGGTGCGCAAGCGGGCGCGACCGGACGACGGCCTTCGGGCGCTCGAAGTCGCCCGAAAGCTGGGCATCACCACCGCGGTCAACATCATTTCGAACCCACAGTGGACCGAAGCCCAGTTCGCGCTCGTCCGCCAGTGGGCCCTTTCGGTGCCCGAGATCGTGCACCTCACTGTGGCCACGCCCTACCCCGGCACTGAGACCTGGCTCACCGAGGCCCAGAACCTCGCCACGCGCGACTACCGCCTGTTCGACATCCAGCACGCGGTCCTGCCCACCCGGCTCCCTTTGGATCGGTTCTACCAGGAACTGGGGCGGACCCAGGAGGTGCTCAACAGGAAGCACCTGGGATTCACGGCCCTGCGGCACGCCTTTTTCCGGACCGCCCGGCTGCTGGCCCACGGCCAGACAAACTTCCTACGCATGCTGTGGAAGTTCAACTCGGTGTTCGAGCCGGGCCGCCAACTGGCCGACCATCGGCGCGCGGTGCGATACGAAATGCAGCCGCCGAACCGGGCCGCCGAACGTTCCGATCGAAGCTCGCTGTGGGTCCACGCCCCGCCGGCGCACGCCGCCAGGCCGCCGCTGCCGAAAAGATGAATACGGAGAGAAGAACCTTGACATCGCTCCGACTGCCGTTGCTGTACCCGCGCCGAGCGCGGTGGACCAACGGTTGCGACTTGCTCCGGGGTGGATGCCGTCGGCGATACAATGCATCGTCTGCTAAGAAAGGGTTTCAGCGATGTGTGCCACGTTGTCCTGTCGCCTACGAGGATTCACGGTCGCGATCGCGCTGGTGCTAATGTTGGGTGCCGGTGCTTCGCTGGCAGCGGAACTGGACGCCAGCCGGCTGAGACTCATCGCTGCGAAGATGCAGGAATTCGTCGACCAGGGCGACCTGGCCGGCGCCGTGACCCTGGTGGGCCGGCACGACGGCGTGGCCAGCCTGGAAGCGGTGGGCTACCGGGACCTCGACCGCAAGGTCCCCATGCGGACCGATTCGATATTTCGCATCGCCTCGATGACCAAGCCGATCACGGCCATCGCAGTCATGATCCTGGCGGACGAAAAGAAGCTTGCCGTCGATGACCCCGTCGAGAAGTACCTGCCCGAGTTCCGCGACCAGCGATTGAAGACCGGCGAAGGCCCCGGCGGCCTCAAAAAACCTTCGCGCCCAGTCACGCTGCGGGACCTGCTGACGCACACCTCGGGGATGCACGGCGGGCTTCCGCGGTGGCCGGCCGATCTGTACTTGAAGCGTGACCACACCCTGGCCGACGTCGTGCCGCGATTCGCCAAGGAGCCGCTGGAGTTTGAGCCGGGCACGAAATGGTCGTACTGCAACGTGGGCATCGACACGCTGGGCCGGATCATCGAGGTCGTGTCCGGCCAGTCGTACGAGGCATTCTTGAAACGCCGCGTGTTCGATCCCCTCGGCATGCCCGACACCTGCTTCTATCCGACGGCGGAGCAGCGGAAGCGGATCGCGGCCACCTACGACAAGAAAGACGGCCGCCTGATCCGCATCGACCGCGACATCATCGGACTGCCTTCCGACGGCAAGTACCCCATCCCCGCCGGCGGGCTCTGCTCGACGGCCAACGACCTGGCCCGCGTGTACCGCATGATGCTCAACCACGGCGACCTCGACGGCCGCCGCATCCTCTCGCCGTCCGCGGTGAAGGAAATGACACAAGTGCACACGGCCGACCTGACCGCCGGATTCACGTCGGGCGTGGGGTTCGGCCTCGGCTGGGGCGTGGTGCGCCAACCGCGTGGCGTCACGGCCATGCTCTCGCCCGGCACGTTCGGCCACGGCGGCGCGTTCGGCACCCAGGGCTGGATCGACCCGCACAAGGACCTGGTCCTCGTCCTGCTGATCCAGCGCGTCGGCCTGCCCAACGGCGACGAATCGCCCATGCGCCGCGAGTTCCAGTCGACCGCCGTATCGGCGCTGCGCGAGTAAACGAGAGGTGGCATCTTCCACGGGATTCGTTGTTCGTAGACCGTAGTTGGTGGGCCGGCGCTCCGCTTGGCCCACCCTGCGCCGACTGCCGAGTCATTATGGGTCGTCTACCGGAAGGCAATAGGCAGCAACCACCCGGCGGCTCGTGGTCTGTCCAAATTGAGTTTACGGGTGCCACGGTTGGCTTGTCCAACCGTGCTTCCAGCACTGCTGGGCAAGCCAACCGTGGCACCCAACGGGTAAAGTCGAAAAGGACAGACCACTAGCCTCCGACACCCAATCTCCGGTCTCCGCCTCCTAGTTCCCCTTCGCCGCGCGCTCGATCCACTGCTGGATCGATACGCGGCTCTTTACGTATCCATCGTAGTTTAACAGAAGGTCCATCACCGCGTCGAGTTGCTCAACGCTCGGGCCGGGGTAAATCTCCTGTCCGATTTGCTGATCCGGCGGGAAATTGACCGGCATCGCGGTGTACGGCAGCACCGACTTGGGACTGGCCAACCAGCGTCGCAGGTACTCGGGCCGGATACGCCGGGCCACATCCTGAAGGTTGGGCGCCAGGGTGGTCCGAATCTCCCCGCCCGGGCTGAAATCGCCCACCAGGTGGCACTTCGCACAGTATGTCGTCCGGTCCAGGACGAACCGCATGGCGCGCTTCATCCGGTCCTCAT
>CAZFKF010000027.1:0-13924 GCA_964518805.1 uncultured Planctomycetaceae bacterium
GAGAACTTCGTCCAGTGCATCCGCTCGCGCCAGCGTCCCAACGCCGACGTCGAGCACGGCCACCGCAGCGCCCTGCTGATCCACTACGCCAACATCAGCTACCGCCTCGGCGGCCAGAAGCTGCTGATCGACGCCAAGACCGAGCACATCTCGAACAGCGCCGAGGCGATGAAGCTCTTCAAACGAGAGTACCGCAGCCCGTGGGTGATTGCGGAAGAAGTGTGACGGCCATGGGTCCACTTGTCTTTGACCCGTACTTGCGTCCCATGATCTGGGGCGGGCGTCTGCTCGAAAGGCGGCTGGGAAAGCCGCTGCCGGCCGAGGGCGATTTCGGCGAATCGTGGGAAATCAGCGCCCACCCGCACCATGTCAGCCGCGTGGCCGAAGGGCCGCTGCGCGGACGGACGCTGACAGACCTTTGGCAAGAGCGACGGGTGGACATCGCGGGCATCGCCTGCGCCGCGGAGACAAAGTTCCCCTGGCTGATCAAGTTTCTCGACTGCCGCGACCTCTTGTCCGTGCAGGTACACCCGGACGACGCCATGGCACGGGGACTCTTGGGCGACGAGTCGGGCAAGACCGAGGCGTGGATCGTGCTCGACGCCGGGCCCGATGCCAGGATCTACGCCGGCCTTCGACCGGGCATCGCCCGCGAGGACCTCGAACGCCACCTCGACGCGGGCACAGTGGCCGAATGCCTTCACGGTTTCGTGCCGCGCGTGGGCGACTGCGTGTTCCTGCCGGCTGGGGCAGTCCACGCCGTCGGGGGCGGAGTGCTTTTGGCCGAGGTCCAGCAGTCGAGCGACGCCACGTTTCGCCTCTTCGATTGGAACCGGCTGGGCGCCGACGGGAAGCCAAGGTCGCTGCACCGTCAGGAGGCGTTGCGATCCATCGACTGGTCGCTGGGACCCCTAGGGTCGGCAACGCCCGAGCCCCACCCCAACCCGAGTCACGGTTGGGCAGGCGAAACGCCCGTGCGATGCACGTACTTTCAGATCGACCGCTACCGCGTTGAGGCGGAGATGCCGGTTCCGGGGACAGGACAGATGTCGGTGTGGATCCTGCTCGACGGGCGAACTGAGCTTCGGGCCGACGGCGGAACCTACGTCCGCTCGTTCCAGGCGGGACAAACGGTCCTGATCCCCGCCTCATGCGGCCCGCTGACCTGGATCACGTCCTGCGAGAGCCCGGCCTCGATTCTGGCCGTCACGGCTCGCGGTCTTCGGCCGTGACCACCGCTTGCTGCAATTCCAGAAACCGCTCCCGGACGGAAGGGTGCAGTCTCGCGGCAAACCCCCGATCCAATCGCAGCGCCCGGATCAACTCCTGCACGTCGGCGAGGTCCTTGAGCCGATCCGGAGCGGTCATTCCCGAGGCGAGCTTAAGCTCGACGAGCTTCTCCAACCGAAGCGTCCGGATTCCGGCAATCGTCACCGAGGCATCTGCCGGTTCTGGAAACCGGATCGGTTTCGGCTTGCCATCGCCGGGATACTCGCCGGCCGTGACGACGTCGATCGGGATGTTCTCCTTGACCGCCCGGAAACGTTTCTTCGCGCCCTCAAACGCCGGCCGGTATCCCCTTCCCGTCAGTTCCTGTCGAAAGCGTTCCAGTCCCTCCTTCGAGAGCAGCAGATCGATGTCGATCGTGAACCGCTTGTATCCGTGCTGATTGAGCGCCACCGCGCCGATCACGCAGTAGTCGATTCCGCGTTCCTCAAGGTCTGCCGCTAATCGCTCCAACGCGCTGCGCATCATCCCTTTCCCGGAGAACAGTGCGATCCCTTCCTGATACGTCTCCAGCGGAGACAAGAGTACATCCTGGAAATCACCCTTCGTCATGAATCGCCCTCGTCAGCACCATTGTACCACACCCTGCCGGACGCGGGGAGCAAGCCCCGGTACAACTCCGCGTAGCGGGCGATCATTCTTTCGACGCTGAACTCGTCGCGGATGCGCTGCCGGGCAGACTGGCCCAGGCGTTTGGCCAGCTCGGCATCGTCGAGGATGCGGAGCGTGTGGCGCGCCAGGCCGGCGGCCACCGTCTTGTTCACCGTGGTCGCGTTGGGCGGCCAGCCCTCGGTCGAAACGAGGAATCCCGTCTGGCCGTCGACGACCAGTTCCCGCGTGCCCGGGATCTCGGTGGCCACCACCGGCACGCCGGCCGCCATGGCTTCGAGAATCGCATTCGACTGCCCTTCGTACGCACTGGGCGACCAGAGGACCTCGAAATGCGGCAGCAGTCGCGGCACGTCGCTGCGGTGCCCGAGGAAATGCACCTTGTCGGCAATCTCGCACTGGTCGCGGAACTTCTCCAGCCGTAGCCGCTGCGGGCCGTCGCCCAGGACGATCAGGTGCACGTCGTCACGCATCACCTTCAGCAGGTCCGCGGCCCAGATGGCGTCCTTGACTCGCTTCTGCGGCCACAGGCGCCCGATCAGGCCGACCAGCCGCGCATTCTCGGGGAGCTTCAACTCGGCGAGGATCTGCTGCCGCGTGGTTTCGCTCGGCGGCGCCGGCAGGATGCCGTTGGGGATGACCTCGATCTGTTTGGCGGGAATGCCCTTGGCGGCGTAGAATTGCCGCACCCCTTCGCTATTGGCCACGATTCGCGCCGTGCGCTTGGCCAGTCGGCGATCGAACCACAGTTCCCAGGTCTTCCACGGATCGACGCACCGCTCGGAGGCCACGAGGCATTTCACGCCGGCCAGCAGGCCCGCCGCCCGGCCGTAGGCGTTAGCGGCAAAGAGCCAGGTGTGCACGAGGTCGGGCTGGAGTTGCTTGACGTGCTGCCGGAGGCGCCACAATGCCTGGGGGTCGAACTTCCATCGCTTGCCGATGAAGTGGAGTGGGACACCACCCGAGCGAAGGTCGGCCTCCAGCGGACCCGTGCGCGTGAGCACGCAGACGTGGACGTCGAACTCGTCGCGGGGCAAACCGCGGGCCAAAAGCGCCAACTGCTTTTCGGCCCCCGAGCGATCCAGGGTCGGTATGATGTGGAGGATTCTCTTGGCAGTCATCCGTGTTCGCAAATCCGGTTTCATCCGCCGCTCTCTTCCATCTCCTGCGGCTCCAGGGCAGCAATGCAGGGAAGGTGCCGATAGCGGTCATTATAGTCCAGGCCGTAACCGACTACGAAGGCGTCGGGAATGTCGAAACCGACGAAATCGGGTTGCCTAGGCACGCGGCAGCGGCCTTGTTTGCGCAAGAGAACAGCCACCCGAATCGTCTCTGGACCAAGCTCGTCGAGCTGCGGGATGAGGTCCCAGATGGTGTTGCCGGTGTCGAAGATGTCGTCGACCAGCAAAACGTCGCGGCCGCGGATGTCGGTGACCAGCAGTCCGGGATCGATGACCAGCGGGCCCGGCTTGCCAGTCCCCTTGCCGTTCTGCCGTGCCTGGAGCAGTTCGACCCGAAGTGGAATATCCAGCAAACGGATCAGATCGGCCAGCAGCACAATGCTCCCCGTGAACACCCCCACCAGGGTGAGCGGCTTGCCGGCGTAGTGTTTGCCGATCTGATTGGCCAGGCTGCCGATTCCTTCCCGCAACTGGTCGTCGGAGATGAGCGTCTTCATGCGTGGTTCCCTCGATCCATGGCAACGATTCCCCACAAGCAGCGTCCCATTCTACGACGACTGCCCGGTCTGGCGGTAGGCCGATTGGCGCAGGGGGGGAAAGGCTCCGCAGGCACTTGGCGACGCGGGGGGTTCCTGCTATGTTTCTGGAGGAGGTCCAATATTCTGCGCCAGCGGACCGTCTCCTGTCGGTCCGGGTCTCCATCAGACGAGAAGGATTGCGATCGTGATTACCTCACTCGAGATCTCCGGCCTGCGCGGCATCCGCGAAGGCAGACTGGATGGCCTCGCGCCGCTGACTATCCTGGTGGGGCCGAACGGCTGTGGGAAGAGCACTGTCCTGGATGCGCTGCTTGTCGTCGCCGGGGAGAATCCGCAGAACGGGATCGAGCTCGTAAAGAACCGCCATACCGGCTTGCAGAATAGCGCCTCGCGATGGCTCTTGTGGGAAGGCAATGGCAACACGGAATTGCTCATTACAGCACGACGGCAAGACGGTGAATCTCGCACGTGCGCGGCGAGACTCCTGGCACACGGAGACGTGCATGTTGAAGTCAAAGAAGCAGGCGAATCCTCTTCTGGGAGAGCGCTTCGGGCAATCGACCTTGACTCCACCCAGCCGCCGACGGAGAAGGGGCCATCTGCTGCGGTCCACATCTTGGAGGGATTGTCTGAAAGAAAGGACCGTCCCTTGCACATGTTGCTCAAGAATGCGTACCAATCCGACCGCCGCGACAAGAGAGTGGTCCAGCAGATGCGCGAACTCGTGCCGAGCATGGAAGATGTCCTGATCTTCACCGAAGACTACAACCACAATGAGCCCGTTGTCTATCTGACATTCGCTAACCGTATCGTGCCGGTCACGCTGGCGGGAGACGGAATCCACGCATTCCTCCGCCTCAGCCTGGAATTGGCGTCGTTGGACGCGCGGCTCGTGCTGCTGGAGGAGCCGGAGGTCCATCAGCACCCGGCTGCCATACGTCAGGCGGCGAGGGCCATCGTCAACGCTGTGCGGGACGGGATACAAGTGGTGCTGACGACGCACAGCCTGGAACTCATCGATGCCTTCCTGGCGGAGTCCTCGTCCGAGGACGTCGAACGGCTGAGTCTGTTCAAACTGGATCTCCACGAAGGCAAGCTCATTTCGGTGCGAGTCCCCGGGTCGGACGTGGCCTTTGCGCGGGGGCAGATCGAGGAGGACTTGCGGTGAACCCTCGGGAATCGCTCGTGCTCTGCGAAGGATACCACGATCGCGCATTTTGGGCGGGATGGCTCTTGCACCTCGGATGCACCGACCCCGGAGCGGCAGCCGCCGGAGGGGTTCGGGGCAGAGTGCCGGACCCGTGGGGGAAGCCGGTGGTACGCGGCGAATATGGGTTCCATTCCACAAGCGGCGAGTTCTTGCGAGTCCGGCCATGCGGCGGCAAGGCGGCAGTCCTGCGCGAACTCCAAACGCGACTGGCTGAGGAATCCCAACGGGCGAGACAGGACTCGGCGCGCATCCATTTGAGACGCGTCGTTCTCAGCACGGACCCCGACACGCTCGAAGACGGATCCTCGTCCAAGACCAGCGTTCGGCAACAGGACCTGATTCCACTGGCTCGCCGGTTTGACGAGAATGCTCAGCAGGAAGAATCGGGCGAATTGCTTCTGTTCGAAGGGAGTGTCTGTATCTCTCTGGTGCGTTGGGAAGCAACCGACGGGAGCTGCGCTGGCGTTCCTCGGCAGCAGACGCTGGAACGACTTGTGTGTGCAGCCCTGGTGGCAGCCTATCCGCAACGCGGCTCGGCCGTTCAGGCGTGGCTTGACTCGCGCCCCGCTGGACCGCCCGCCGGTCCCAAGGAATTCGCGTGGTCGCACATGGCCGGATGGTATGCTGATCACGGCTGCGAGAATTTCTTCCGATACCTTTGGGCGGTCCATGCAGGCGACGGGCACGTGAGGCAAGAATTGGAGAAACGTTTGCGCGCGTGCGGGGCTTGGCGGATCGCCGAAACGCTCGCCGAATAGGAGAGAGGTCGGCGTGCCTGCGCTCACTGGCGGCCGGGAGTGCGGCCGTTGCCGCCGTTTGAGCCGCCGGGGAGGATGATTTGCATCGAGCCGAAGTCCTCGCCTTTGAAGGCCCGCGTCTCGGGCCAGTAGAGGATCTTGCGGAAGCGTTGGGCCGTGCGGCCTTTGCCGGGCTGATCGAGATACAAGGTGGCGTCGGAACGGCCGTCGCCTTCCAGGATCAGAAGTTTCTTGGTCTGGTCGTAGGTCATGCGCGTGCCTTGGGCGGTGAACGCCTGCCCTTCGGCCCGCGTGTTGCCCGAGGCATCCAAGCCCCAGGCCCGCTGCGTCGAACCCGGCACCGGAAACTGCGAGGCCGTCAGTTGATCGCAGCGCAAGGCGATGCCGTGGGGGCCGAGGGCCTCGGGGCTGTCGTCGTCGAACCTGGCGTCCCAGGAGTCGACGGGGACATAGATGCACCGGACCTGCTCGTGAAATACCATCTGCCGCTGGATGAGGTTTCCGGTGAGTCCGCGTTGGAATTGAACGTCGAGATAGACCAACGGCTTGGCCGCTTCGGCGGCGCCGGCGTTCTCGGCGCGGGGCCGGGCCAGACCATCGCTCACCAAAGGCGGCATCTGGGCCGATTGCCGGCGCACGGAAACGACCCGGCCCGGCCCGCTGGCGCCAACCACCCCCGTGGTGCGGTTCAGGCTTAGGTCCATCACGTCGATGCGCTGGATGGAGGCTTGCCCCATGGCGTCGGTTTCGCGGCCTTCCAAGAGCACCCGGCCGCGGCAATCCAGTCGCTCGACTTCCGGCTTGGATGCCTGCTTGGGATCGCTGAAGCGGATCATCTCGCGGAAGCTGACCTCCATGGTTTCGGTGCGGAGTTGCTGCGGGCCGGCCGTGGCGACCACCGATTCGTCGAAGCGGACCGTGCGTCCGTCGAGGGCCATCCGCTCCTGCCACTGGACGACCAGCGGACCCGCAGGTTGGGTCTCTGACCCGGCCTTCGCGATCGGACGCCCCTCGAGGTCGCGGTCCATGAGGATTTCGAGGCGGCCGGGCCCGTCGATCCACAGCCGGTTGGTCCCGGCATTGAGATTGATGTTCGAGCCCACCAGCGTGAGCCCCCGCCCCTCGAATTTCGCCGGACTTCCGGCCACGCCGACCGCTGCGTGTGGCTTTCCGGCGTCGACCACGTGGATCCGATCGCCGGTGACCGCGACCGGTCTTTCGCCCACCTGGGCGGTCTGCGTCTCCACGAATCGAACGTTGCCCTCGACGATCAACTCGGAGATTTCCGCGCGCTCGCCCAGCCCTGCCACCCGGGCACGCAACAGGCTCCCTTCGACCTGAAATTGCCGGCCGAGCGCGACGCTGTTGACCGGGGCTCCGCCGGGACCCGCGCCGGCCGCCGCCTGTCCGGAAACCATGCCCGCTCCGGCCTGGGAAATCAACAATCCAGTCAAGGGGTCGTCGTCGGTTGCAAAGCGCCATGCCGTGCGCGCCATGCGCGGGAACTGCCGGGCCAACTGAATCGCCGGGTTCTTCTGCAAGCCGGTAAACGCGACAGCGGCGTTTTGCCCCCCGAGACTTGGGGGCGTCGCGCCCGCGAGGCGTCCGTCGCCACTCTCGTCCGCATGCGTTGAAGCATTCTGCTGGACCGGTGCAGATCGGCGTGGCGCCGCGGCAGGCGACGCCTCGAACCAGACCTCCAATTGATTCACGGTGCCGTCGAGCTGAGCGGCATGCAGCCGCACCTGTTTGCAGGCCAACATGCGGTCGAGTTGAATCGAGGTGCGGGGGCCTGCTTGGCTTTCCGAAACCGGCACGGACGCCCCTTCGTTCAGCCAGAAGTGAATCTCACCCGCCTGTAGCCGGCCCAACGCGCCATAGTTCATCTCCGCGCCTCCGATCAGCGAGATGAGATGCTGATGGCGCTGATCGGGCCAGATGCGGAGGTGATCTTGCCACTGCGCCTCAAGGGGCTGCGTCATGGCGCCGCTCATCTTTCCGCGGAGCCGCCCCGGCCCCTTGGCCAACGCCTCGCCCAATCGCCCGGCCTGACCAAGCTTGTATTCAATGCTGCGCGCGTGGACCTCGTTGGCGGCTTGCGTCAGAGAGACGTCTTTACCGTCCAGCACGAGACAGTCCTTCGCGAGATCGTACTTGAGGGCCTCGCCACGGGCCTCGACCTGCTGGCCGGGGGCCCGCACGACCACGGGATTCCCCTCGGCGATGACACTGCGGACTTCCAGATCGGGAAGGCCCGCGCGCTCCTTCGGGGCCGCGTCGGAGTTCTCGCCCGACGGCGGGGCGGCCTCGCGACGCGGGACGAATTGGATCGTCAGGCGGTCGCAATTGACCTGGTCGCTGGGCCCGTTGGGATGGAGCCGCAACACGTCGACCTGATCTTCAAACACAGCCTGCTGCTGACCGAAGTCGAAGTGGAAGGGGCCTCGGCATGTCAGTTCAATCGGCAGGTCGGAGGCGCGCTCCATGGGGCCCGGCTGTGCGGGCGATTTAGCGCCGGCCTTGGCCGCTGCGGGCTCCAAGTGGAGACGTTCGATGTGATAGACCTTGACCCAATCGATGCCGGCGACGTTCAGGCCGTGCCCCTTGCCGTCCATGGCGTCGCCGGGCACGAACCGGATCTCCATTTCCGATCCCCGCCCCGTGCTTCGCCCGAGTGAAAACTCGATCGGCTTGGTGGTCCACACCCGCTGTTCGGTCAGTTGAATGTCGCCGGTGACGGCATACAAGTCATCCTCCGGACCGGGAGACTTGCCCTGGCTGCGGATCACGATCTGGCCGTTGAGCCGGCCGGACACGAGTCGGCCGATGGTCCCCAGGCGCAGATCGAACGGCTGGTCGAATTCGAGCGACGCGCCCTTCTCTGCCCGAAGGACGATGGCCTGCGCGGCCCGCTCCGCTTCGTTGCGCGCAGCGCCGTTGGGCGTGAAGATGATCGTACACTTGTCGAGTTCCAGCGTGGGACTCTCCGAGGCATCGGCGTAGTCCTGCACGAGGAACTTGACCTGCTCGCTCTCGAGGACGATGGTCTTGGGATCGAGTTCCCAGTCTCCCGGCCGGAACATCTCGCGGAGGCCGACCAACCGGTCGATCGGTGGCAGCGGCGCCGTGGACGCCGAACCCGACACGCGAGGACGAACCGGCGGCTCGATCTGCGGCACCACCGCCAGGGCATACGTCCAGTACGCCGCGATCACGATCGCCAGGGTGGTCGAGATGCGGACGATGCGGCGCATGCAAGATCCAACAATCGAGGATGTTCGACGCGGTATTTGGCAGTCAGCGATCAGCTATCAGCTATCAGCCTTCCGCTTCGCGCTCTTGCCGTGCGGCCTTGCCTCATCGCCCCACGCAAGAAGCTGATCGCTGAAAGCGGATAACCAATCGTCTCGCGTTCACCCCTTGTAAGCCTGAATCACCTCGTCCCAGCGCTGTTGGGCTTTGAGGATCATCTCGATCACCTCGCGGACCGCCCCGGCGCCCCCTGCCGCACTCGTGACGTAAGCGGCCGCCTGCCGGGCCTCCGCACAGCCGTCGGCCACCGACACGCCAAGGCCGACCGCGCGAATGACCGGCAGGTCGGGCAAGTCGTCGCCGATATAGCAGACTTGCTGCGGCACCAGGCCCAGTTCGGCAAGGATGTCGAAGGTCGTGGCCAGCTTGTCGAGGGCCCCTTGACGCACGATGCGGATATCCAGTTCCGCGGCCCGCATCTTCACCGTCTGCGAACTCCGCAGCGAGACCACTCCAAAGCGATACCCCGCTTTGTGCCACAGCCGGATGCCCATTCCATCGCGGATATGGAACTGCTTGGTCTCGATGCCCTGATTGTTGACGATCACCCGGCCATCGGTGAGCACCCCGTCGATGTCGGCCAGCATCAACTCGACCGATTGGCAGCGCTGTTCCAGAGACATTCGACGTTCCTACCCGTGTTTCTCGGGACGGCGTCCTCCTCTGTCCAAACGCGCCCCGATGGTCTGCTTTTCTACATAGGTACGCGGGCCGGCCGGTTCAGGATCGACGGCCCGCCCATCGCCTACGGCTCCCGATACACCCTCCACGGTCCGCGTGGACTCGCTCCACAGTCCCCGAGTTGCCCAACCGGCACGCCCTCAGATTCGCTTGCTGGCGGTTGGGGGAGCAGCCCCACCACGTCTGTGATGTCGATCAACCCCACGGGCCTGCCCTCATTATCGACTACAGGAAGCTCGCTGATCTTGCGTTGCGCCATAATGGCGACGGCATCGATGAGCACCCCCCCCAACAAGACGGTCAAAGGACGTGCGGTCATGACGGCTTTGACCGGTTTATCCAGATCTCCATCGCCGCGTCGCTCGAAAAGCCGAGCCAAGTCGCTGTCGGTGAAGATGCCCGAGAGACGGCCCGTAGCATCGATTAGCATAATGGCCCCGCTTCGGCGGCCTGGCATGCTGACCGACACGAAGACATCGCGCACCGAGAGGTTCTCGGATGCCACGCGGCATTGATCCAGCGGTCGCATGTGGTGTTCGACCCGACTCAGCTTTCGACCAAGGCTTCCCGCCGGATGAAACCGCGCAAAGTCCTCTCGCGTGAATCCCCTCATTCGGCTTGCGACCAGAGCCAGGGCGTCTCCTATGGCGAGCATCACGGTCGTGCTCGTACTCGGGGCCAGTCCAAGCCGACATGCTTCCTCCATCTTCCCAAGGCAAATGGTCACATCCGCCGCGCGCCCCAAGGTACTGTCCAATCCGGCGGTGATTGCAAGGACGGGAACGCCAAGCTCACGGAGCCAGGGCAGCAGGCGGACAATCTCCTCAGTCTCGCCGCTCTGCGAAAGAACGAGCACGACGTCCTGGGCGTGAATCCGCCCCAAGTCGCCGTGAACGGCCTCTGAGGGGTGCAGCCAATGGCTTCGCGTGCCGGTCGATGCCAGCGTTGCCGAGATCTTCTGGCCAATCTGGCCAGCTTTGCCCATTCCCGTCACGATCACCGCACCCGTACAGCGGTAGATGAGGTCCACCGCTTCGCAGAAGCTGGTGTCGAGCCGTTTGGCGGCGTCGGCGACGGAATTGCTCTCCAGGCGCAGTACTTCGCGAGCGTACCGAAGTTGTTCGAGCGGAGTGAGTTGAATCGAGCCGGCAACCGAATCGGTGCTCATTGCCCTGTCATCCTTGACAAGCGGGATTCCATCGCACCTTGCGAGGCGTTGCGATTGTAACTGGCTAGTGGATTCGTCGCAACACGCAAAAGGCGCGGTTAAAAAGAATGGGTAATCTGGGATGGATACCACAGGACGATATGGCCACGAGAAATACTGCGATTGGGCGACAGATCTTAGCGTAATCCTTTCGGACGGCCCCATGGTAGACTGGGGGTTCGAGCGATAGAATCTGTCGACGCGGGATTCACAAAGGCCAAGACCCCACACTTTGGCACGGGATAGACCGGCCGCCCGACTGTGGCCGGAGGAGCGACTCTTCGATGATCGTCACGACAAACCAATTGTTCGAGCAGGCTTATGGCAAGTACGCCCTGGGGGCATACAACATCAACAACTTGGAGCAGACGGTGGGTCTGTTCCGCGGCAACTTGGGAAAGATCAAGTCGAACGACGATCCGACAGACTCGGCGGTCAGCGCTCCGTTCATCATCCAGATCTCCCGGGGGGCCCGCAGCTACAGCGACAAGCGATTCCTGGAGGCCATGATTCGCACGGCGGAAGAGGTCTTCCCCGACGCGGTCTTTGCGGTCCATCTCGACCACGGCACGGAAGAGGCCTGCTACGATTGCATCGAGAGCGGCTTCTACAGCTCGGTGATGATCGACGCCTCGCACGAGAAGTTCGAGAAGAACATCGAGATTACGCGACGGGTGGTCGAGCGGGCCCACGCCAAGGGCGTGGTGGTCGAGGCCGAGTTGGGCCAATTGGGCGGGGTTGAAGAAGACGTGGTGGGAAGCGTCTGCTTGACCGAGCCCGCCCAGGCCGCCGAGTTCATCCAGAAGAGCGGCTGCGATTCGCTGGCCGTGGCCATCGGCACGTCGCACGGGGCTTACAAATTCGCCGGCTCGCAGGGGCTCCGCATGGACCGTCTGGCAGAAATCCAGAAGGCCGTGCCCAAGGATTTCCCGCTGGTGATGCACGGCTCCAGCAGCGTGCCCAAGGAATGGGTCGACCGCATCAACGCTGCGGGCGGGAAAATGAAGAACGCCAGCGGTGTTCCCGAGGACCAGTATCTCCCGGCGTCCAAGCTCGGCATCTGCAAGATCAACATCGACACCGACGGCCGGCTCGTGTGGTGCGCCACCTTGCGCGAGACCTTCCGCGACAAGCCCGAAGACTTCGACCTGCGCACCTCCGGCAAGGTGTTCGTGGCCAACTACGCCGAGTACATCATCCACAAGAACAAGGCGCTCGGCTCGGCAGGCCAATTGGCGGCAGTCTGCAAGTCGCTGGCCAAGTAGTAGCCTTCAAGGCGCCCCCG
Organism: uncultured Planctomycetaceae bacterium; assembly: GCA_964518805.1. GTDB lineage: Bacteria > Planctomycetota > Planctomycetia > Pirellulales > Thermoguttaceae > CALFBP01. The sequence continues at coordinate 12,070 of CAZFKF010000027.1, forward strand.
AATTCTCGCCTTCGACATCCCCGGGGAGATCCTTCGCGATTCTCCCCCGCGTTGTCGGGGCGAGTTTCTCTTTGGCCCGCGCCGTTGCGGCCCCTGCTCCCCACCACCGTGGTGTCTCGCAGGTCTTTCAGCGAGAATATGCTGAAAGACTTGCGAGATTGGGTTGTGTGTACCTTCAGGAGCAAGACCGTGGTGGAAATCCCCAGAACCCGTGCCAGCCTGCTGGTCCGCATCCGCGACCCGAACGATCAAGCGGCTTGGGCGGAGTTCGTGGAGATCTATGACCCGGTGCTCTACCGTTTAGCTCGGCAGCAGGGGTTTCAGGACGCCGACGCCCGCGAATTGACCCAAGAGGTCTTCATCGCCGTGGCCTCGGCCATCGGCCGCTGGGAATCCGATCCCCAGCGGGCGAAGTTCCGCACGTGGCTCTTCCGCATTGCGCGGAACCTTGGCATCAACTTGTTGACTAGCCGGCGGCGTCGCGAGCAGGGCTCGGGCAGGACTGACGTCCACTCGCTCTTGGACGAACAGCCCGGTCCTGATGGCGAAGCGTCGGCCCTGTTCGAGCGGGAGTACAAGCGGGAACTGTTTGGCCGGGCCGCGGGCAGGGTGCGAGGCCAGTTCCGCGAGGCGACGTGGCAGGCGTTTTGGCGCACCAGCGTCGCCGGCGAGGAAGCCGATCGCGTGGCCCGGGCGCTGGGCATTTCCGTGGGAGCGGTTTACATAGCCCGCAGCCGCGTGATGGACCGGCTGCGCAGAGAAGTCCAACGGTTACAGGGCCAACAAGATCCGGCGTAGCTTGGCTCTCCAGAGCCGAGCGGTTCTCTCGATGAATTGGCCGTGCTGGCTCGGCTCTGGATCGCCAAGCTACAGAAGAGGATAACCATGGTAGCCAACTCACCGCGCTGCGATCGGGCCCGCCTCCGGTTGTTGCTGGAGGGCCGGCTGCCTGGAACCGGCCAGACCGAACTGGAACGCCATCTGGAGACCTGCGTCGAGTGCCGTCGCGCGTTGGAATCGCAGGCCGCCGATCCCGCGTGGTGGGACGAGGCCCGACAGTTCCTCGGAGCCGAGGCCGCGTTAGCCGACGCCGGCACGTCCGAAAGAAGAACCGAATCCGGCCCCGAGGACGAAGGCGACGAAGGACTGCCGCTGGGGCTCTTGCTCCCGTCCGACAAACCGGGCATGCTCGGGCGCCTGGGCCAGTATGAAATCGCGGAAGTCATCGGGCGCGGCGGGATGGGCATCGTACTCAAGGGGTTCGATCCGCCGTTGAACCGCTTTGTGGCGATCAAGGTGCTTGCGCCGCATCTCGCGGCGAGCGGAGCGGCCCGGCAGCGGTTTGCCCGCGAGGCCCGGGCCGCGGCGGCCGTCGTCCATGAACACGTCGTGGCGATTCACTCGATCGAGACTCGGTCGCCCTTGCCCTACCTGGTGATGCCCTGGATCGCCGGCGAGTCGCTCCAGCAGCGGATCGACCGCACCGGCCCGTTGGAACTCAAGGAGATCCTGCGAATCGGGGCCCAGGTGGCCGAAGGATTGGCTGCGGCGCATGCCCAGGGACTGGTCCACCGCGACATCAAGCCGGCGAATACTCTGCTGGAAAACGGCGTCGAGCGGGTCAAGATCACCGACTTCGGCCTGGCCCGGGCCATTGACGACGCCACCGTGACCCACAGCGGCTTCCTCGCAGGCACGCCGCAGTACATGGCGCCCGAGCAGGCCCGGGGCGAGGCGATAGACCATCGTTGCGATCTGTTCAGTCTGGGGAGCGTGCTGTATGCCATGTGCGCGGGCCATTCGCCGTTTCGGGCCGAAACCACGATGGCCGTATTGCGGCGCGTCTGCGACGAGA